>JAPKYU010000199.1 GCA_026394175.1 Acidobacteriota bacterium
CCGCGGATGAATTCCGCGAGCGTGCCGACCGTAAACGCGCACTGGCTGTAGCCCAGCGAGGTGGCCGCGTCGCCGAGCGCGGTCGGACAGCGGGCCATCAGTTCCTGGTCCATGGCCACGGCGATGGCCACCACCCATTTCATCTTCCTGGGAATGACCAGGCGCGCGGCGGTAGCGGCCGGCGCCGCGACGTCCTCGAAGACGATCTCGCGGGCGCCTTCGCGCCGGTTTACGTACCTCTCGTTCATCGCCGCGATGCCGGCCAGCGCGGCCCCGAATAGGCGCGCCGCTGTCTTCACCGTTCGCGCCGCCTCCTTCGGCCCCGCGCTGTAAGCCGGCGCGCCCAGTTCGTTGGGGGGCGGAACGCGGAGGCGAACCCAGGAGAGAATGCCTTCCGCCGGCGCGGTGGAGCGCATGAGTGTCCAAGCGGCCTCGGCAATCTGGCGATCGCGCAGGTCATATCCGGGTTTGCGCTGGCGGATGGAGTCCGCGATGCGCGAGCGCCGGGCCTGGCGTTCGGCCTGCACGGCGCCCTCGCCGTCGCGTTCGTCCTTCAGCCGGGCGTACATCGCGAAGATATTTGGGCCGGCGAAGCGCCCAAACTCCGAGTTGGTTTCCGCCAGCGTCGGACGATCCACAGTCGAGACCCACCAGGGGCGCCTCGGAAGCGGTCCGCCGGCTCCGGCCGCCGCCCGCTGCAGTACGGGTCCGGCCAGTCCCGATGCCGTGACGGCCCCGGCCAGCACCCGGCGCCTGGTTATGCGTTTTGTTTGCGCTCGGTCCATAGTGAACCTCCGTTTCCGGCCAGCCCGATTCCGGCCAGCAGGCGCGAGAATGCGTCAAGCGGAAGCTCGGCCAGGGAAGTGACCACCAGGTCGCCCTCCGGCCGCCGGCCGGCGCGGTCCACAGCGATGCAGCGCATGCCGGCGCGGTGGGCCGCTTCGATTCCGGCGGCGGCGTCTTCCACCACGATGCAGCGCTCCGGCGGCACGCCCAGGCGGCCTGCGGTGACCAGGAAGACGTCCGGGTCCGGTTTCCCTACCGCCACATCCTCGGCGGCCACAATGGCCTGAAACCAGCCCTGGAGCTGAAGCGCCTCCAGCACAGCCTCCACATTCAGGCGCGGCGCCGACGAGGCGATGCCCTGCGGCCATCCCTCCGCCCCCAGGCGTTTGACCCATTCCACGGCGCCGGGCAGCGCCGAGCAACCGCGCCTACGAACCAGGTCCCGGTAGTATGCTTCCTTGCGATCGGCGATGCGTTGGATTTCCGCTTCGCCGGCGTCGGTGCCCAACCACTCGGGCAGAAACGTGGCATTCCGCCGGCCGAACGAGGTCTGGAATTGGGCGCGGGTCAGCGGGATTCCTTCGGCGTCCATGGTGGCCAGCCAGGCCAGCCGATGGTAGTGTTCCGAATCGACCAGGGTTCCGTCCAGGTCCCACAGCACTGCGCGCAGCGAGTCAGCCATTCACGACGAATTCTAGCATGGGCCGGCAGACCCGATTCGGGCAGGCCGGCCGCTCCGCGGCGCTGGCGGCTGTCGGGCACGGCAATCCAAAGCGTGACACCTCACACCTGGCACCTGACACCTCTCTGCCGTGCTACCATTTTGCCCATGCAGGTTCCGGTGGCGTTGCGGCTGCTGGCCGTTTTCGGCCTGGTGGCCGCCAACGCGTACTTTGTGGCGGCCGAGTTTGTGCTGGTCAGCGTGCGCGCCACCCGCCTGCGGCAACTGGAAAAGGAGGGGCACAGCGCGGCCCGCATCGCCCTTCGCCTTCACAACCAAGTCGAGCGGGTGCTGTCGGCGACGCAACTGGGCATCACGCTGGCCAGCCTGGCGCTGGGCTGGATCGGCGAGGACGTCATCGCGGCCCTCATCATGCCCGCCTTCGCGGCGCTCGAGCGGGGTCCGCGGCTGGCGCTGGCCCACAGCGTCGCCATCGCCATCGCGTTCCTCATTATTACCGCGTTGCACATGGTGCTGGGCGAGGCGGTGCCGAAAAACATCGCCTTGGGGCCCTCCAAGGAGCGCCTGGCCCTGATGATCGCCCGGCCCATGGACGCCTTTATGCGGGCCACAAACCCCTTTCTGCGGGTCCTTAATGCCGCCGCCAACGCCATTTCCCGATGGTTTGGGGCGCAGGCCGCCTCCGCCCACCAGGTGCATTCCCCGGAAGAAATCCAGATGCTGGTGAAGGCCGGAGTGGAGAGCGGGGTCCTCCATGAGGAGTTGGAGGGAATGATCCACGGCATCTTTGACCTGCACAAGATCCTGGTCCGCGAGGTCATGGTGCCGCGCCCCGACATTGTTTCCGTTTCGGTCGAGGCGCCGTTCGACGATGTGCTGCGCTCCGTGCTGAAGTGCCGGCATTCGCGCCTGCCGGTCTATGAAGGCTCGCCCGATCACTTCATCGGCGTGCTCTATGTGAAGGACCTGTTCCGGGTGTGGCTGGAGGCCCAGGCGGCGGGGGGCGGGACAGCGGCCCGGCGCTCTCGCCTTCGCCCCCTGCTGCGCAAGCTGCTGATCGTGCCCGAAACCAAGCCGCTCGACGGCCTGCTGAGGGAATTCCGCCAGCGCCGCATGTATCTGGCGCTGGTGGTTGATGAATTCGGCAGCATCGCCGGCTTGGTCACGCTGGTGGACGTGCTGGAACGCATCGTCGGCGAATTCTCCGACGAAACGGGGGCGGCCGCGCCTGGCGTGCCGGCGGCCGATACAGGCCTGGTTCTCGATGGATCGACCCACACTCGGGAGATCGCAGAGCGCTATGGAATCCAACTGCCCCGTCACAGCGGCTTCGAGACGCTGGCGGGATTCCTCATGCACCGGCTGGGCCACATCCCCCGCATGGGCGAATCGCTGCTGTTTGATCGCTGGCGGTTCACCGTCCAGCAGGTCGACCGCCGCCGCGTGGCGCTGGTGCGCCTGGAGCGCGCCAGCCAGAAGGCAGAAGGCGGAAAGCAGTAGGCGGAAGGCAGAAAGCGGAAAGCAGAAGGCAGAAGGCAGCAGGCAGAAGGCAGAAGGCAGCAGGCAGAAGGCGGAAGGCAGAAAGCGGAAAGCAGAAGGCAGAAGGCGGAAAGCAGTAGGCAGAAAGCAGAAGGCGGAAAGCAGAAGGCGGAAGGCGGAAAGCAGTAGGCCGTGGCGCGCACTTACCGAACCAGGTTCTGGGTGATGGCGCGGAGCTCGGGGGGCAGGCGCAGGTCCTGGGTGGCGGTGGCCGCGCGCTCGATGCGGACACGCGCCGCGTACCTCTGCACCTGCTCCAGCACATCGGGATCCTGCACCGCGGCGCCGTCGGCATCGGGCCAGGCCAGCGCCAGGTACTCCCCGGGAACCAGTCTACGCACGTTGAATTGGCCGTTCGCATCGGTCGCGGTGGTGCGGAAATAGCGGTCGCTCTCGCGCTTGGGCGGGTCGGCGGCGAGCAATACCACCTGGACGCCGGCAAGCGGCTCGCCATTCTCGTTCACGGCGCGTCCGGCCAGGCTGCCCCCGTTCGAATCCAGCACCAGTTCCAGGGCCACGGCAGCGACACCTTCCGGCACGATCAACCCGCCTTCGACGATGTTCTGGCCGGCATGGCGAACTTCCCGGAGATAGAAGTCCGAGGGCGTGGCGCGCTGGCCAGCCGAGCCGCCGCCTGCCGCGTTCACGTAATACTCGCCGGGCTGCACGTTGGCGATGATGAAAGCCGAGTCCTTCGCCATCGCCGCCGGAGTGTCGGTGAAGGGCGAGGCATCGCCCTTCGGCGAAAGCCAGACACGGAGGCCCTGGGGAGCGGTGGCATCGCCATCCGCCAATACGCGGCCACGCACCTCGGCGCCCGGTCCGACGACGATCATGAGGTTGTCGATGTTGGCGGCGCCCAGATCGACGCTGCGGACGGTGGGACGCGCCGATTCGCCTTCCGGCCCACCGCCGCGGACGCGGGTATTGATCATCAGGCGGTAGTGGCCGGGCAGCAGGCCGCGCAGGTGGAAGCTGCCGTCTGGGCCCACCTGCGTTCCCCCGCCGAAACGCCCGCTGGCCAGGTCATTGCCCATGACGCTGACGAAGCCTCCCGCCAGCGGCTGCCCGGTCGTCCGGTCGAACGCCTTTCCGGAGAGGCTGTAAGTGGGCGCCGGGCGCAGCGTGAAATCGATGCGCGAAACCTCGTTGCCGTTGATGATGTCGATGCGCTGGGCTTCGCGCAGCGAGGCAGCGTTGGGGTACAGCACCGGAGCATAAGTCGGATTGCGGCCGCCGAACTCGCCGAGCGAGGCCTGCGCGTAGTATTTCCCGGGCGGCACGTTGAAAATACGGTACTGCCCGCGGTCGTCGGTGCTGCCGGCAATCGAGGGCGTGGCCTGCACCCGGCCGCGCACGAAGCGGCGGGCCAGCAACTGCACGTTGGCGCGGGCCAGTGGCTCGCCGTCCTCATCGACCACCGTGCCGCTGACCACGCCGGCACGCACCAGCCGCACATCGATATCGCGCAGTTGCTGGCCGTCGGCCAGGATGAGGAGCGCGCCTGCGTCCTGCCCCGACCGCTGGCCGTAACCCGCCGATATGAAACCGGTCTTGCTGCACTGGAGCGAATAGGAGCCGGCCGTAAGGTTCTGGAACTGAAAGAAGCCTTGGGCGTCGGTGGATGTGCCGTAAGGCTCGCTAGGGCGCGGGCCGCCGCCGCGCATGCCGTCACGCCGCCCTTGCGAGTACAACGTCACCTGGGCGCGCTTCAGCGGAGCGCCGGTGTCGGAAGCATAGACATGCCCGCTGATGCTGCCGGCAGGCGCCGGCGCGGAAGCGGCTGCGGCCTGCAAGAGCAGCGAAAGCGCCAGCAGGATGCTCATTTCACCAGATGGCGGTCCCGCCACGCGGGACCGCCGCTACATCACGGGAGTTCGAACTTAATGTTGCGCTCGGCGTTCAGCTTCTTGGTGAAGTCCAGGTCGATCTGCTCCAGCGAGACGCAATTCTGCGAGCCGTAGTTCGTCGAGTAGCAGAGTCGATCCCCTTCCTTCCAGTAATCGGTGACGGCGTAAATCGAGTGGTCCTTGAAGACCAGCAGCGTGACCGGCTTGGCGGGCGGCAGGGGCGGCTCGGCGGGCGCCGCCTGGTAGACGGTGACTGTGTCGCGCGGGTCAAACGTGCTCGGCCCGGCCCAGGTGCCCGTGGTCTGTCCCGCTTCCGGCTGATTCCCCTGTGGTCCGATGATGATTATGTTGGGCGCCTGAGGGGCCGCCGGCCCGGTCACCAGGGGATTGCCGTAAGCATCCACGACCGTGGGGCTGTAGCCCCCAAAACCGTAGCCGTAGTAGTAGGACGGGACCGCGTATGGAACGCCCAGGATGATTGTGGTGCCGCGATCGAACCCGCGGTGCTGACGAACCGGGGGCTGACCGAAAGCGGTCGCGCCGGGCCGCATGGGGCCGATGGTAATAACGTTCCATGGGTAGAGGGGGAAACCGATACCGGGCGCGCTGGGCACATACCCCAGGCCGGGATGGTTAACGTTGCCGAAACCGGGCGGGGGCAAAACGCCGAAGCCGCCGGTGGGCAGGCCGGCGCCGGGGCGGGGCTGCATGGGAGCGGGCGGCCTGCCGTGGCCGCGCTGGAAACCGCTCGCTACTCCCAAGTTTGTTCCGGCGACCGGCGCCGGCACCGCCGGGGCCGCCGGCTGCGCGGCCGGCGCCGCAGCCCCCTGCGGGGGCCCACCGTGATGCCCGGGGTGCGCCGGAGCGCCGCTTCGCTGCGCCAGCGCCATCCCACATGCCAGTGTTATACCAAGTAAGATTGCCAGGACTCGGTTGCTCATGGTTCCGACTCCTTCCGCGGCGTGGCGCGTTATTCGAATCTTAACATACCGAGGCAGACCCACCGGGGTCAACCGCCGCCTGGAATGCTCGTTTACAATTGCCCTTGCCATTACAGACGTGGCGGCTCTCCCGGTGGTTACGTTGTACCGCCGGCGAGACGCCGGCGGTACGACTCACCGCACGGGCACCGGCGAGCGGTAATCGAACACCTCGCTAACCACAGAGAGGTTCGGAGCCAGCCGGATGCGCGCCACAAACCCTTTTCTGCCGCTCACCCCCTGCTCGAAGCGCAGGTCCCGCATGATCACCTCGAAGCCTTCACCGTCGGGTTCCACATAGGCAAACGGGAACCGGGCGAAATCCATAAACGCTTTTCCCACATACGATTGCCGGGCCGCCTCCAGCGGCGGCGAGGGCTCCGGGCGGTAATAAGTGCGCGTGAGGGTGGGATCGAAGGTGTCGAGCAGGTTTACATCCGCCAGTTCCCAGGTATCGGCGCCGATTTCGTCGCTGATCAGCCGGAAGAAGTGGGGCAGGGCAATGGCCGCTGCCAGCACGGCCAGCAGCACCACATCGAGAATGGGGATGGCGTCCCAAGCCAGCCACCGCCAACTGAAGGGAGCCAGCAGGCGGGTGCCGTAGCCGGTGCACCAATCGAGGAAAATGTTGCCCACCACCACTCCGCCCAGCGCCACCAGGTAGGCGCGGGCAAAGCTGAAAGGCCGGGTGGAACGCGCCAGCCTCCGCCCCAGCGCAAACACGCCGGCGACGGCCAGGGCCAGCAGCGGCGCCGCCGCCAGCGCGTGCGTCGGGCCGCGATGGTAGTGCAGGTAGGCGGCCGTGGACTCCAGGCGCGAAACCACATCGATGTCCGGCAAATTGGCCGCCAGCACCAGCAGGCCCGTGGCGTAAGGGCCGAGTCTCCGCCCGCCTGCCCGGGCCAGCGCGATAGCGAACAGGGTGTGCGTCAGGTTATCCATCGAAGCAATTCCGTAAAAGCTCTTATAATCGCACTGACAGCCCATGAGCACCAACACAGATCAGCACCGGCGCCAGGAAATCGAGAGCCTGCGGGAGCAGATTCGCCACCACGAGTATCTGTACTACGTCCTGGACCGGCCCGCAATCACCGACGCCGAATTCGACGCGCTGATGAACCGGCTCAAGCAACTGGAGGCGGCGCATCCGGAGCTGGTCACGGCGGATTCGCCCACACAGCGCGTGGGCGGGCAGCCGCGCGAAGGCTTTGTCAAGGTGGGCCACAGCCGGGTGTTGCTCAGCCTGGACAACGCCTACTCGTCCGGGGAGCTGCTGGATTTCGACCGGCGCGTGCGGGAGCTTTCGGGCCGCGACACCGTCGAGTACGTAATGGAACTGAAGCTGGACGGCCTCAGCATGGCGCTGCACTACGAAGACGGGCGGTTGGCGCGGGCAGTCACCCGCGGCGACGGAACCACCGGCGAGGATGTGACCGAGAACGTTCGCACCATTCGCTCGGTGCCGCTGGCCGCCGCGGAGTGGCGAATTGGGAATGCGGAGTGCGGAATGCTTGAACCTGGCACTCCGAATTCCGCACTCCGAATTCCGCACTCGTTCGAGGTGCGCGGCGAGGTCATCATGCCCCTGGCCGCCTTTCGCAAATTGAACGAGGAGCGTGAGGCCAAAGACCTGCCGAAGTTCGCCAACCCGCGCAACGCCGCGGCCGGCTCGGTGCGCGTGCTCGATCCGGGCATCACCGCCGGCCGGCGGCTCGGCTTTTTCGCTTACGCCTTGCTGCGCGAGGGGCGCACGCTGCTGCCGGAGCACTGGCAGGTGCTGGAGACGCTGTCGGCCCTGGGGTTCAAGGTGAACGCGCACCGGCGGCGCTGCGCGGGCATCGGCGAGGCGCTGCGCTTCATCGAGGAATGGGAGCAGCAGCGCGAGTCGCTGGACTACGAGATTGACGGCGTGGTCGTCAAGGTGAACTCCGTGGCCCTGCACGAGGAGCTGGGCGCCACGGCCAAGGCGCCGCGCTGGGCCATCGCCTACAAGTACGCGGCGCGCGGCGCGGAAACCAAGGTGCTCGACATCGAGGTGCAGGTGGGGCGCACCGGCGCGCTCACGCCGGTGGCCGTGCTCGATCCCCAGCCGATTGGGGGCGTGATGGTGGGCCGCGCCACGCTGCACAACGAGGACGAAATCGCGAGGCTGGAACTGCAGATCGGCGACGTGGTGCAGGTGGAGCGCGGCGGCGACGTCATCCCCAAGGTGGTGAAGGTGAACGTGGAGGCCCGCGCCGGGCGCGAGCAGGAACTGCGCCCCTTCCGCATGCCCGATCAGTGCCCGGTCTGCGGCGGTCGCGTGGTCCGCGAAGAGGGCGAGGTGGCCCGCCGCTGCATCAGTACCAACTGCCCGGCCCGCCTCAAGGAGAGCATCCTCCATTTCTCCGCGCGCAAGGTGATGGGCATCGACGGGCTGGGCGAGGCCCTGGTCGATCAGCTCGTGGACCAGGGGCTGGTCCGCAGCGTCGCCGACCTCTACCACCTGACCGGGGAGCAACTGGCGGCGCTGGAGCGCATGGGAAAAAAATCGGCCGAGAACCTGCTGGCCGAGATCGAGGAAAGCAGAAAGCTGCCGCTGGCCCGCGTGGTCTTCGGCCTCGGTGTCCGGCACGTCGGCGAGCGGCTGGCGCAGACGCTGGCCGAGCATTTCGGCTCGCTCGATGAGCTGATGAAGGCCCAGCCCGAGCAGCTCATGGAAGCGCCCGACGTGGGGCCGAAGGTCGCCGCCGCCATTCACGCCTTCTTCCAGGAGCCGCGGAACCGGGAACTGATCGAGCGCCTGCGTAAGGCCGGACTGCAGTTCGCCGGGACCCGAAAGCGCCAGGCAGGCGGGCCGCTGGCCGGCAAAACGTTCGTGCTGACCGGCACGCTCGTGAAGTACACGCGTGAGGACGCGCAGCGCCGCATCGAAGAAGCCGGCGGCAAAGTCACCTTGTCGGTCAGCCGAAAGACCGATTACGTGGTGGCCGGCGCCGACCCGGGCTCCAAGCTCGATAAAGCCCGCTCGCTGGGCGTGAAGGTCATCGGCGAAGCCGAGTTCGACGCGCTGTTCGTGGAGTGATTCACCACAAAGGTCACTTTTTGTCGGGCGCGAACGCTTTTTGATAGAAGCGGAAGTGCTCGGTGCCGAGCGTCTTGTAGAACAGGGCGCCGTTGTGGGCGACGCCTGGCACGACGAAGAATTCATGCTCGATTCCGAGGCGCTCGAGCAGCTTGTGGTACTTCTCGTTCCGCTCCATAAGGTTGTCCTCCTTGCCCACTCCGATGCGGACGAAGGTGCGGCCGCGGAGGCCGTCGGCGTTGTTCTCGACCAGCGTCCAGGGGCTGGCGGCGCGGAAATATTTCAAGTCGCCGCCGAAGTTCTTTTGGAAAAGCTCGGGACGCATGGACGCGGCGCTCTCATTGTCCATGAGCGCGCCGGCCATGATGGAGACGGCG
>JAPKYU010000254.1 GCA_026394175.1 Acidobacteriota bacterium
GGCCTGACGCCGGGATTCGCCTCGCTGGCCATGCTGGCGCAGGGCTTGCCCGGCGTCGCTTTGCAGATTGCGGTTGTCCCCGCCGTGCTGGGGTTTTTGGCCCGCCGGCAGGGCCCGCTTTTCGCGGGAGACCGGTAGGATGAAACGCGACTACTTCAACCACCTGGCCGAGGAATGGGATTCGCTGCCGGTCCCGCCCGATGCGGCGCAGCGCGCCGAGTCGTTCCTGCGCGCGGTCGTCCCGGCCGGCTGCCGGCGGGTGTTGGACGTGGGCTGCGGGACGGGCATTCTGGCCGGTTGCCTGGTAGCGAACTGGCCCTCGATCACCTTCCTGGTGGAGCTGGACCTGGCGGAACAGATGCTGCGCCGTAGCCGGGCCAAGGGACAGGACGGAAGGACCTGCTACGTCTGCGCCGACGCCCTGGCGCCGCCATTCCGCGGAAACAGTTTCGATCTGGCCATCTGCTACAACGTCATTCCGCACTTCGAGTCCGCGCGGTCGGGGCTCCGGGCGCTGCTCGGCTGCTTGCGGCCCGGCGGGTGGCTGGCGGTCGGCCACATGATGGGCAGTGCTGCGGTGAACGCGCTCCATGCCTCGATTGGCGGGCCGGTGGCGCGCGACACGCTTCCCTCGGCCGACCTGCTGTCAGCGGACTTGCGCAGCCTCGGCGCCCGCACGCTCAAGTCGGAAGAGGACGCCGGCCATTACCTGGTGCTCGTGGAAAAGTCTTTATCCGGATAGTTCAGGAACGCGGGGCCGATCACCATGGGCACAGCAAGAACCTTTGTCGCCGTGGCGGCGTTGGGCGCCGCGGTCGCCGCTTTGTGGCTTCACGGGCCGGCCCTGCTCATAACCGCGGTTGCCGGCTTCGCGGCCCACAGTTTGCGATCCGGCGGTGTCAGGCGCACATTGCGTGACTCGTTTCCGCTGGCCATGTTTCTGGGATTCATCGCCGTCCTGCAATTGGCTTCGGGATCGGCCGGCTGGGAACTGCCCCTGCGGGCGCTCGCTGTCTTCTGGTTGGCGGCGGTCGCCTTCGGTGTTTTGCCCTGGAACCAGCTTGTTGTCCTGGCGCGCCCGCCATCGCCTTTTTTCTCCGTCGTCCTTTTCCTCCTTTTCTTGCGGCACTTCGCGCTGGTGCTGCGCGATGAGGTCCGCCGGGTGTTGCAGGCCCGGCGCCTGTGCGTTCGCTATCGGTTTGGCGCGGGTTCATTCCGGTCTTTGGTTTGGGCGGTGGTGGCGCTGTTTCGGCGCGCGCTGGTTCGCGCCGAGCGCTTCTACGCGGCACAGTGGCTGGGCGGCATCGTTCCATGAAGACCATTCTCGACGTTGACGGGCTCAGCTTCGCTTACGGGCGAAAGCAGGTGCTGGTAAACATCAACTTCTCCGTGTCTGAGGGCGAATCCTTGGGTTTATTGGGGGCCAACGGCGCCGGCAAGAGCACGCTGCTCTGGTGCCTGCTGGGACTGTTGCGCGGCGAAGGCTCAGTCCGCGTGTTCGGAGAGAGACCCGGCGCAAGCGCCTGCCGGCGTGTTGGCGTCGTCTTTCAAAACCCGGAGGACCAGTTGTTCATGCCCACATTGGCCGGCGACCTTACCTTACCCCAATTGAACCGGGGGATAGCGCCGGAACAGGCGCGCGCCGGAGCCGTCGAGGCGCTCGGCTCGGCCGGACTTGCGGCCTGCGCGGGCGAACCCGCCATGCACCTCAGCCTGGGACAAAGGAAGCGGGCGGCCATCGCCCTGGCCCTGATTCAGCGCCCCGAACTGCTGATTCTGGACGAGCCGACCTCGGAGCTGGATGGCGGTTCAGTGCGCCACCTGGTGGACCTGCTCCGCCGGCTCCCGGTGTCCAAGCTGATCACCAGTCATCAACTCGAATTCCTGGCCAAGGTTACTAGCCGCATCGTTGTGCTTCATGAGGGAAGGATTGTGGCGGAGGGACCCGCGGAGGCCATCGTTTCGAACCAGGAACTGCTGCTCCGCTGCGGGCTGATCTGACGGTGCTTTCTCGTCCTCAATGAGCGCGGGCCCGTGGGTAAGCGCGTATCGGGCAGCGGCTGGCCGGTCGTCGGTCTTGCCGCTGGCCGCGCATCCCGCATATACTCCGCACCCATGTGCCGCACTTTGCTTCGTGTCGCTTGCTTCCTGTTGGCTGTTGCTGCTTGGGCGCAGACCAACCGCGGTTACTACCGCTATCCCGCCATCTCCGGCAACACCGTGGTGTTTACGGCGGAGGGCGATCTGTGGTCGGTGGGCATCGAAGGCGGCGTGGCGCGGCGCTTGACCACGCATCCCGGCGAAGAAACGCGCGCCGCATTCTCCCCCGACGGCAAGGCCATCGCCTTTTCCGCGAACTACGAGGGGCCGACCGAGGTCTACACCATGCCCGCGGCCGGCGGGCTGCCGGCGCGCCGCACCTACGAAGGCGGCAACGCCCTGGTGGTGGGTTGGACGCCGGACGGCAAGGTACTCTACACCACGCGCCGCTATTCCACGCTGCCCGACAGCCAGTTGGCCACCATCGACGCGCAGAACCGGGTCGAGCTTGTCCCGCTCAGCCAGGCGGCGCACGGCGGCTACGACGCCGCCGGCAAGACGCTGTTCTTTACCCGGCTGCCGTTCCAGGGCAGCCACGCCAAGCGCTACAAGGGCGGCACGGCGCAGAAATTGTGGAAGTTCACGCCGGGTCAGGAGGCCGCGCCGCTCACCACCGACTACGACGGCGCCAGCAAGGAAGCGATGTGGTGGAAGAGCCGCGTCTACTTCCTCAGCGACCACGACGGCGCCATGAACCTCTGGTCGATGGACGAAAGCGGCAAGAACCTGAAGCAGCACACGCGGCACGCCGGATGGGACATCCAGAACGCGGCGCTGTCGCAGGGCCGCATCGTCTATAGCCTGGGCGCCGACCTGCGCCTCTACGACACCGCTTCGGCCAAGGACGCGCCGATCCCGATCGAGCTGGCGTCGGACTTCGATCACCTGCGCGAGCGGTGGGTGAAGCAGCCGAACGAATACGGGCTGGTGGCCCGCCTGTCGCACGACGGCAGCCAACTGGCGCTGGTCTCGCGCGGCAAGGTGTTTGTGGCGCCGGCCAAGGAGGGGCGCCTGGTCGAAGCGACGGCGCGCAAACCGGCGCGCTTCCGCGACGTCCGCCTGACCGCCGACGGCAAATCCCTGATCGTCCTCTCCACCCAGAGCGGCGAAGTGGAAATCTGGAAGCTGCCGGCCAACGGCGTCGGCGACGGCCAGCAGCTTACCTCCGACGGCAAGGTGCTTCGCTGGGAAGCCATCCCCTCGCCCGACGGCAAATGGATCGCCCACCAGGACAAGGACAACCAGTTGTGGCTGCTGGAGACGGCCACCAAGAAGCAAACGAAGATCATGACCGCCGACCCGAGCGGCAATTCCGGCCCGGCTTTCGAGTCGGTAGCTTGGTCGCACGACAGCCGCTGGCTCAGCTTCAGCACCGAGGCGCCCAACACCTACGACCGGATTTATCTGTACAGCGTCGAAAAGGGCTCGCTCGTGCCGGTCACCACCGACCGTTACAACAGCTCGTCGGCGTGCTGGAGCCAGGACGGCAAGTGGATCTACTTCCTGTCGGATCGCGCCCTGAAGAGCGTGACCGGCTCGCCGTGGGGGACGCGGGCGCCGGATCCCTATTTCGATCGTTCGCAGAAGGTCTATCAGCTCGCGTTGCGAAAAGGGCTGCGCTCGCCCTTCGAGCCGCCCGACGAACTGCACCCCGACAAGCCCGAGGAACCGAAGCCGGCCGAGAAAGCGGGCGACAAGCCGGCGGAGAAAGCCGCGGCGGGCGAGAAGAAGCCGGCCGAGCCGCCGAAGGTGGA
The DNA here is from genome assembly GCA_026394175.1 of Acidobacteriota bacterium. GTDB lineage: Bacteria > Acidobacteriota > Terriglobia > JAJPHL01 > JAPKYU01 > JAPKYU01. Next base: position 3,855 of record JAPKYU010000254.1, read on the forward strand.
GGTCGATCTGGAGGACATCGCCCAGCGTATTTCCGAGGTGCCCGTGCCTCCCGGAAACTACGCGGCGCTGACCACCACGGGCAAGCGCCTCTGCTGGGTGGATCCGGACCGCGCCAATCCGGAGAAGACCGCGCTCGCCTGCCTGGATATCGCGAACAAGGGCGAGAAGCCGGAGACGCTGCTCGAGGGCCTGCAGGGCTACCAGATTTCCGGCGACGGCAAAAAGTTCTTGATCCGCAAGCAGAACGACTTCTTCATCGTCGATTCCGGCGTGAAGGAGGCGGCGCTGAAGGTTCCCAAAACCCTGGCCGACGCCAAGGTGGATCTGAAGGACTGGACCTTCGCCATCATTCCCAGCGAGGAATTTCGGGAGATGTTCCTGGACGCCTGGCGGCTGCACCGCGATTACTTCTACGACCGCAAGATGCACGGCGTGGATTGGCCGGCCATGCGGGAGAAATACCTGCCGCTGGTCGAGCGAGTGCGCGACCGGCAGGAGCTGAGCGACCTGATCGCGCAGATGGTCGCTGAGCTGTCGGCGCTGCACACCTTCGTCCGGGGCGGCGACATCCGCCAGGGCCCCGACCAGGTCTCGCTGGCCTCGCTGGGCGCGCGCCTGGACCGCGAGGCCTCGGCCGCCGGCTACGTGGTGAAGCACATTTACCGCACCGATCCGGACCGCCCCGATAAGCTCTCGCCGCTGGCGCGGCCGGGCGTCGAAGTGGCGGAAGGCGACGTGATCCTGGCGGTGAACGGCCGCGACGCGCTTTCGGCCGCCGACGCCGGCGAGCTGCTGCGCAACCGCGCCGGCAAGCAGGTGCTGCTGCGCGTGCGCCCGGCCGGCAAGAACGAGCCGCGGGACGTGGTGGTCAAGCCCATCTCCATGCAGGACGATGCCGACCTGCGCTACCACGAGTGGGAGTACACGCGCCGCCTGCTGGTGGAAGAGAAGGGCGGCGGGCAGATCGGCTACCTCCACCTGCGCGCCATGGGGTCGGGCGACATCGCCCAGTGGGCCGAGCATTACTACCCGGTGTTCGACCGCCAGGGGCTGATCGTCGACGTGCGGCACAACAACGGCGGCAACATCGATAGCTGGATCTTGAGCAAGCTGCTGCGGAAGGCATGGTTCTATTGGCAGCCGCGCGCCGGCCACTCCACCTGGAACATGCAATACGCCTTCCGCGGCCACCTGGTGCTGTTGTGCGACGAGCGGACCGCATCAGACGGCGAGGCGATCTCCGAAGGGTTCCGCCGCCTCGGCCTTGGCCCCCTGATCGGCACGCGAACCTGGGGCGGCGAAATCTGGCTGAGCGCCAGCAACGTGCTTGCCGACCGCGGAATCGCCAGCGCCGCCGAATTGGGTGTGTACGGGCCGGAAGGGAAGTGGCTGATCGAAGGCCACGGGGTCGAGCCGGACGTGGTGGTGGACAACCTGCCGCACGCCACCTTCAATGGCCAGGACGCGCAGCTCGAGGCGGCCATCAAATACCTGCAGGGCCAGATCAAGCAGAAACCGGTGCAGCAGCCGCGCCCGCCGGCCTATCCCGACAAGGCCTTCAAGCCGGGCGCGGGAACCAGTAAGCAGCAGGCATTAGGCAGTAGGCAGCAGGCAGCAGGCCGTCAGCCGTGAGTCGCCGGCGGCGGCCGCCGGTGCCAAGCGGATTCTTGCTTGCGATTTTCGTAATGTTTGGTAGAATTTGCGCCTGTGAGGGGGCGCCATGCTGGAGATCGCCGATCTCAAGAAGAAAGTGGATGCCGAGAGTTACGGGCGTAGTTTCCCGAAATTGCAGGAACAACTCCGCGGACTGCAATATGTGGCACGCGACGCGGAAACCGCCACGGTCATCGTGCTGGAGGGCTGGGACGGTTCGGGCCGCGGCAATATCATCAAGCACCTGACCGGGCGGCTCGATCCGCGCCTGTTCCGGATCTATCCCGGGACCGCCCCGAGCCCGCTGGAACGGCGCCACCACTTCCTCTGGCGCTACCAGGCCAAGCTGCCGGACGACGGCGAGATGGCGCTGTTCGACCACTCCTGGTACGGCCGGGTCCTAGTCGAGCGCATGGACAAGCTGGTGCCCAAGAAGATGTGGCAGGCGGCCTACGATCAGATCAACGAATTCGAGCGCTGGCTGGCCGACGATAACCAGGTGCTGGTCAAATTCTGGCTGCACATCTCGAAGAAGGAACAGAAGAAGCGCTTCGAGAAGTTCCTGCAGGACAAGCGGCTGGCCTTTAAAGTCACGAAGGAATACTGGCGCCACAACCGCGACTACAAGAAGTGGGCCGAGGCGGTGGAGGAGATGCTTTCCAAGACCGATACGCCGCATGCGCCCTGGACCATCGTGGAAGCCACCGACATGCGCTGGGCGCGGGTGAAGGTGTTCCAGGTACTGATCCAGCGCATCGAAGAGGCGCTGGCGCGGCGCAAGGGGGCGCCCGAGGCGGTGTCGCGGACCGCGGTGGCCAAGGCGGCCACGCGGACGGCACGCAAGGCGCAGGCCACTGCCGATTCGGCCCGGGCCCACCAGGAGGCGGCCCAGGCCGGCATGCCCCTGGAGGAAGACATCAAGGCAACCTCGGTGTAGCAGGAGAGGCCGGGGACTGGAGGGACTACAGCCTTCAGCCTGCGGCCTCCAGCCTAACGGAGTGGGTTTAGCCATGCTTGAACGAGTGGACGTGAAGAAGAAGCTCGACGAGAAGCTGTACAGGAAACAACTGCCGCCCATCCAGTCACGGCTGCGCGACCTGGAGTTCGTCATCTACCAGGAGCAGATCCCGGTGCTGTGCGTTTTCGAGGGATGGGACGCGGCCGGCAAAGGCGGCGCCATCAAGCGCGTCACCGAAGCGCTGGACCCGCGCGGCTTTACGGTGAATTCCTTCGCCGCGCCGCGCGGGGAAGAGAAGACCCACCATTACCTGTGGCGGTTCTGGAAGGCCTTGCCGCGCGCCGGCCACCTCAGCGTTTGGGACCGCTCACACTACGGCCGCGTGCTGGTCGAGCGGGTCGAGAAATTCTGCTCGGAATGGGAGTGGCGGCGGGCCTACCGCGAGATCAACGAGTTTGAAGCGCACCAGCGCTCCCACGGCATGGTCATCTGCAAGTTCTGGCTGCACATCAGCCAGGAGGAGCAGATGCGCCGCTTCAAGAGCCGCGAGCACGACCCCTACCGCTCCTATAAGCTCACCGAAGAGGACTGGCGCAACCGCGCCAAGTGGGACGTGTATCAGCAGGCGGTCGAGGAGATGCTGGAGCGCACCTCGACGGCCGATGCGCCCTGGACCGTGGTGGAGGCCAACGACAAGTTGTACGCCCGCGCCAAAGTGGTAAAGACCGTCGTCGCCGCCATGGAAGCGGCCCTGCCCAAGAAAGCCAGGAAGTAGGCGGTCGGCTGGCGCAACTTTGAACTTTAAACTTTGAACTCCTACTCCGTGACTGGCGTACCGTAGGGTACCAGGGTCTTGATGCGCTCGGCGCTCTCCACCTGAACGATCTTCCACTGCCCGCCTTCCCGGCGAACCACGACCTGCTGCACCTCGTTGCGGTCCTGGTAGACGTACTCGACGGCGATGCGGCCTTCGCCGGCCGACGACATCTGTGGGGGAGAAACGGCAATGCCCTTGATTTGGCGGTGGGTGCCCGCCAGGTACTCTTGGAACCGCTCCGCGCCCATCTCCCGGTAGTTCTTACGCAACTGGCGCTCCATCTCTCCGCCGTAGCAGGCCAGGTACTTCTCCGGGTCGGCGGCGCGGGAGGCATCGACCATGCGCCAGATGGCCGATTCCGGGCCGCTTTCCACGGGCGCCGGCGCGGGGCGCTTCTTGTAGACGATCAGGCCCACGATGGCGGCCAGCAGGGCCAGGGTCAGAAACTGGGCCAGGTTCCTTTTGGTCACCGAAACTCCACCAGGCGCACTCGGCCGCAACCCGCAAGGGCAGGCGGGACAGTGCATTCTATACCACTCTTCCTTTCTCCTGACTCCCGGCGCCTGACTTTCCGACTCCGGGCGCGAGGGCAAGATTCCGGTCACGGCACCTGCCCGACAGTGCTACAGTGCTAGGGTTTGGCGCCAGAACGCGCGAACTGCTGCTGGTGTCCACCACGGGAACGGGTGACAATCCGTTTCGCTTTTAGGGAGGCGATGTGGCCGGACGTCTTGCACTTCTGGCTTTTCTTTGCGTTTCCTGCCTTTCGGCACAAACCATCACCGGATCCATCACTGGAAGCGTGAAGGATTCGAGCGGGGCCTCGGTGGCGGGGGCTCGCGTGAAACTGGTTCAGGCGGCCACCGGCGCCCAGCGCGAGGAAGCAACGAACGCGCGCGGCGACTTCGTCGTCAGCAACCTGCCGCCGGGCGAATACACGCTTTCCGTTTCTCAGCCGGGCTTCAAGACCGTCGAGCGCAAGGGGTTGAGGCTGTCAGCTTCCGAGATTCTGCCGGCCGATGTCGTGCTGCAAGTTGGCGCGGTCGCGGAAACCGTGACGGTGACCGCGCAGGGCGCGGTCGTGCAGACAGCCAGCGCGGAGCGCGCCGGCCTGATCTCGAGCAGCCAGGTGGAGAACCTGCTGATCCGCAGCCGCACGGTGATGGGCCTGCTCCTGCTGCTGCCCGGCGTCGTGGACCAGGGAGGCGGCAGCGAGTCGATTGGGCGCAACTGGAATTTGTCGGTCAACGGCAACCGGCGCAATACGGTGAGCGTCTCGCTCGACGGAGCCACGCTCAACGCCCTGGGCAACAACTTCAACGCGGTGATCGGCGTGAGCCAGGACGCCATCGCCGAAGTGAAGGTGCTGCAGACCAACTATCAGGCCGAATACGGCCGGATGTCGGGCGCCAACGTCACCCTGGTGAGCAAGTCGGGCACGCGCCAGTTCCACGGCTTGGGTTCTTACTTTAAGCGTCATGAGGAGTTGAACGCCAACGACTTCTTCAACAACCGGCTGACACAACCCAAGGCTCGCTATCGCTTCAACACCTGGAGCTACAACGTCGGCGGCCCCGTCTACATCCCCGAGCATTTCAATCGCAACAAGGACAAGCTGTTTTTCTTCTTTTCCGAGGAGTACTGGCCGCTGCGAGCCGGCCAACCGCTGGGCCAGGTCACGGTTCCGA
>JAPKYU010000109.1 GCA_026394175.1 Acidobacteriota bacterium
CTGCAGTTGACCGTGCAGTGGGGCAAGCAGAAAGGCAACGTCCTGGCCACGCTGGTCAACTGGAACACCCACCCGGAGTCGATGGAAAGCGCGAACCGCATTTTGACTTCCGACTTCCCGCATTTCATCCGCGAAGCAATCGAAAAGAAGTACGGAGGAACGGCGGTTTATTTCAGCGGCGCCCTGGGGGCGGCCGAGATCATCGGCGACGCGCCCCTACCCAAGGGGGACTTCGAGCAGATCGGCAGCCGCCGCTTTCCGCTCCATCCCAAGACGCGCCGCCCCCCGGTCAGCTTCGAGCGCACCCAGGCCATTGGCGAAACCGTGGCCCAAGCCGTGTTCGAGGCCCTGGACAACGGCGAAGAGGTGCCGATCGACTTGCTTCGCGTCCGTTCCTATGCCATCACCTCCCCGGTGACCAACCCCAATTACCTGGCGATGATGAAGGCCGGCGTGCTGTCGGCGGCAGGGGACTCGATCGCCACCACGCTGTATTACCTCAGCCTCATTTCCAAGCAATCGGGCGGCGGTCTGCGGGCGGCCGCGGAGTTCCTCACCTTGCCCGGCGAGGTGTTCCCCGAACTGATTTACGGCGTGGAGAACTTCCGTCGCACCGACTGCCCGCAGGCCCACACCGGGCGGCCGTACGAGCCGGCCATCTGGCCCCTGCTGAAGGCCGACTATCGCTTCATCCTCGGCATGGCGCCGGATGAGTACGGGTACGTGGTGCCGCAGTACGATTTCGTGCCCCTGCCGCCGCGGCCCTTTCCCGTGGGGCAGCAGGCGCCCGATGCCTGCGCCGCCATGGGTGTGCCCGCGCACTATCACGAAACCAATTCGGTGAGCTACGAGATGGCGCCGGCCGTGACCTGCGGAATCGTGCGCCTGCTCGGCGGCAGCATCTCCTCGTTTCCCGCCTGCGCCAATTTCAAAGCGGCCAGCGAGAAGTGACGCCCGTTGGTTCAACACAAAGGCACAAAGCCACCAAGACACAAAGAAAAGACACAAAGAACGGGGGATGGTCTACGCGCTCTCCTGGCCTTTCTTCTTTGTGCCTCCCTGCCTTCGAGTCTTCGTGTTGAATCGGGTTTGCGTGGCGTCACTCGCTGCCCTGCGGGGGGCGAAAGACGAACGACAGGCCGCCGAGCTGGACCGAGAACTCGGTAAACTGCGCCTTCTTGGTGTTAACCGGGAAAAACACCGTGCCCTCGCGGAATTCGCCGGGCGGAACCTGCGTCTTGGGAAGGATCAGGGCGGAAACCATGGCGCCGGCGCGGAAGCGGCGTGAGCTGCCCTCGGCGGCGGCCACCTGCTTGCGCTCCTGGTAGTAGTTGATGGCCGTGGGATTCTTGAAGCCGTACAGGTTGCGCTCGTAGGCCCGCACCAAGGCCAGCACGTCGCCGAAGCGGGCGTGCTCCATCACGTCGTTCACCACCTTGTTATCCGCCGACCCCGGAAACTCGGCGGCCTGCCCCTGCTTCGACGTGCGCGCCCGCGCCACGAACGCCTGCGGAGACACCAGGATGGTTCGCGCCGACCCGTTGGTGATCCAGACGTGGGCCGCCGCGTAGTGGAGGATGGTAAGGTCCAGGGGCGCAATCATCACCGTCACCCCGTCCTTGCTCAACATCGAGTAGTCCAACCCGCGGTAGGGCACTTCGATGCTCTGGCCGCCGGCGGCCACAGCGGTGGCGACGATAATGATGGCGATCCAGTGCGCGGTTTTCATTCCGGGGTTGACCGTCGCCTCATTATAACGGGACGGGAAGCGGAAGACAGCAGGCAGAAGGCAGTAGGCCGCCGGCCGCCGGCCATCAACCGCCGAGCGCCGGGGTGATCAGCCAGTGGAGGCGCCAACGGCCGGACTCAGCTTCCAGGCAGACAACGGCAGCCGCGGGCAGCACGAGTGAGATTCGATCGCTCTCGCCGCTGAGCAGCAGTGAAGCCAGCCGTCCCAGATGCGGCAGATGGCCGACCAGCATCAGGTCGGATTCCGCGGCGTCGATGAGATCCAGGGTGCACTCGGGCGGATCGCCGGGCGCCAGGCCGTCTGCCTGTTGGGGCGGCTGGCGCAGGGGCAGGTGCGCCGCCAGGACGTCGGCCGTCTGCGCGGCCCGCAGCTTGCCGCTATGCCGAACGGCGAGGCCCTCGGGCGCCGCCGCCACCCGCGCAAGATGACGGGCCATCTGTTCGACCCTCGCGCGCCCGGCGGCACTGAGCGGCCGCTTCGGGTTCTCCACGTCGGAGGTCGCTTCTCCGTGTCTGAACAGGTACAGCCTCATAAGATCCTCCGGCGAACAGCGTCAAGGCCCCCACGTTCAGGTCCAGGTCTCAAGTTTCAACTTTCAGGCTCCAGGTTTCAAGGGGCCTGTTTGTGGCCTTTGTGTCTTTTGTGGCTTTGTGGTAAATCTACGCCGCCATGATGGCTGTCGTACTTTTGCTGGCGGCGCTGCCTGACCCCGCGACGCACACGTTTGAACTGGCGCGCCCGGCCGAAGTGGCGGTGGTGATGCGGGCGTCGGCGCCGGGCACCTCGTGGCGCGAGCCGGGCGCCGAGCAGGCCACGCTTCGCCTGGACGTGGACGGCAAATACAACCAGCACGTCACGCTGTTCCAGGGCGCCATCGAACACGACTACCGCCTGCTGCTGGGCCCGCTCAAGGCCGGCCGGCACCGCCTGGTGGCGACGTTCGAGCCGCAACTCTCGTCCCCGGCGGCCCGCGGTTTCACGGCCACGTTCCGCACCGTGGCCTTCGAGCCGGGCCATCCGGAATACGAAGCGATCCGGCGCGCGCCGTTTCTGTGGGCGCGCCAGGACACCGTGGGCCGCGCCACCGACACCCCGCTGCTCTCCTACTACGAATGGCTGTCTCCCGGTGCCGACCTGCCGCCCACCGCCACACCTCCGCCGCCCGGCGCCGCCCGCGTGCTCCAGTACACCTGCATCTTCAGCAACGAAGATGCCGGCACGAATACTCCCGCCCTGCTGGCACGCTGGGGACGCACGGTCGATATCGAGCATGTCTACCGCTTGTTCTTCAATTCGCGCGGCAAGCCCATGACAGAAGTGTTTCAAGGCGTGAACCACAAAGAAACGCCGTTTGCCGGCAAGAGAATCGGTTTGCACTGTCTGTACGGTGTGGCTTCGAAGAACAACAATTTCTCCGACCGGCGCACGTCCGAGGTCCGCATCGCGTTGTGGCCCGAGGCGGCGGACTTGAGCAGCCACTCGCGCGAGCAGCTTCTCGATTCGAATCCCTGGATTTACCGGGTCATGGCTGAGGAGCTGGAGCGCGAGGGGAAGCTCAAGGATGTAGCCGATCCGCGGAAGTACTTGTACGTCGAGGCGCGGGTGGCTGCCGTCGCGGCCGGTGCAACGTTCGGCGTCAGGTTGAAGGACGGTCGCGAGTTCCGCGCCGATGCCGGGCGCTCCGACCGCAGGATCGAGCGCAGCGGCTGGGTGCGCGCGGCCCTGGAGTTGCCCGCCGGCGCCAGCGCCGGCGATGTGACCCACCTGCTGTACCATTGCGGCCAGCCGCACAAGGCCCCCGCCGCGGTCCCGCCGGAGCGCTACTGCGCCATCGAAGCCGTCGGGGAGGTGTTCATGCTGGACCGCGAGTATCGTCCCGGCCCGTCGCGCGCCTTCGCCGGCGCCCTGCCCGCCCGGCTGGCACTCGGCGAGAGCCTTGCGTTGACCGGCCGGTAACCTGCCGGGAAAATCGGACGCAGATAAACGCAGATGCACGCAGATTGGGCCCAGTTCGATCTGCGTTCCCGCCGCGGCGGGCGGCCCCTTCCAAAATCCTCAAGTTAATCTGTGCAATCGGCGAAATCTGCGGCTGGGGTCGGTTCACATCTACCGTTCGTGCCAGCTTTGATGCATCATTTTAGTCGCCATGGACTTCCGCGCGGCCTGGTGGCTGCCGGGGGCGCATCCGCAGACGATCTGGGGCCGGCTGGCGCGGCCGCGCCGGCTGGCGCCACTGCGCCGCGAACTGCTGGAAACGCCCGACGGCGACGAACTGGTAGTGGACCACCTCGACTCTGAACAGGCCGACGCGCCGCGCCTGGTGTTGCTGCACGGGCTGGAAGGCAGTTCGTATTCGGTTTACGTTCAGGGCCTGCTGGCGCATATCCGCCGGCGTGGCTGGCCGGCCACCGCAATCAACTTCCGGTCCTGCGCCCGCGACCCGCTCAACCCCTCGGCGATGCTGCCCAATCGGCGCCCGCGGCTGTACCATTCCGGGGATACCGCCGACCTGGATTTCGTGGTGCGGGCGCTGGCCTGCCGCGAGCCGTCCCGGCGGCTGTTCGCCATCGGAGTTTCATTGGGCGGCAATGCCTTGCTCAAGTGGCTGGGCGAGAATGGAGAAAGCGCCCGGCAATTGCTCACCGCGGCGGTGACGATTTCCGTGCCCTACGATCTGGGCGCCGGCTCCCGTCACCTGGAAACCGCGCTGGGGCGATTCTATGTGGGATGGTTCCTGAAGACGCTGCGGCCCAAGGCCATCGCCGTGGCCCGGCGTTTCCCCGAGGCGGCGGCGCGGGTCGATGTGCAAGGCGTTGCTCGGTCGCGCACCTTCCGCGAGTTCGATGAGGCCTCGACCGCGCCGCTGCACGGCTTCCGCGACGCCGACGATTACTATGACCGCTGCAGCTCCATCCGTTTCGCCGGCCGCATCGCCGTTCCCACGCTGTGCCTCTCGGCCCGCGACGACCCCTTCCTGCCCTGCGAGGTGCTGGATCGTTTCCGGGCGGCGGCATCACCGCGCGTGGAGCTTGTGGTTGCGCGGCACGGCGGTCATGCCGGGTTTGTCTCGGGCGGGCTGCCCTGGCGCGCCCGCTTCTGGGCGGAAGAAACAGCGGTTTCCTGGCTGGAACAATTCGCAGCCGAGTTGGTGTAAATTCACCAGAGAGGCACCGAGGGCACAGAGAAGCGGTCTCCGTGTTCTCTGTGGCTCTGTGGTGAACTCATGGCGATTATTGCTGGAATTCACGCGGTACGGGAGGCGTTGCGCGCTCGACGGCCGATGGAGCGCGTCCTGATCCACGCGGCGGAGCGGTCGTCGGGCCGGTTGCGCGAAATCGTCGAGATGTGCCACGGCGCCGCCGTTCCGGTGCGGCAGGAGACCCGGGAAGCGATCGACCGTTTGGCAGCGGGGGCGGTCCACCAGGGCGTGGTAGCCATCACCGCCGCGGGCGGCTATGCCGACCTCGCCGGCGTCCTCGACCGGCTGGATCACCCCGGCCTGCTGGTGGTCCTGGACGGCGTCGAGGATCCGCACAACCTGGGCGCCATTATTCGCACCGCGCACGCCGCCGGCGCCGACGCCGTGCTGATTCCCGAGCGGCGCGCCGCCGGGCTGACGGCCGCCGCTGCCAAGGCCGCCGCTGGGGCGCTCGAG
>JAPKYU010000036.1 GCA_026394175.1 Acidobacteriota bacterium
GCAACAGGCCGATAGGTCCTTCTCAACGGTCGCCGCGCCCACGAGAATTCCCGATCAGACAAAACCGATAAGCAAGCCACTCCGGTTGCAAAAGAACGTGGCTGATGCTGCCTTCCGGTTAAGCCGGTCGGCGCAGTTGCCGACAATCGTTGAATCGTATTCGGTCATCCCCGCCTCCCCACTATGGCGGGATACGAGTACCGTCAAGTGTTGGGGGCACGATACGCCGAAAATAAGCGGCTGTCAAGAGAAAGCTAATAGAAACACGGCTGAGTGCCAACGCTGTTCTCGGTTTCGCCCCGCCAAGCGCGGCTTCGCCGGGATTCCCGGCCGGCGCGGTTGCAACATGCAGCTATTTCCACGACTGGACAACTCGCCGCCGGAAGAGGGTCCTGACCCAAGCTTACTGGCGCTGTCTGCTGGCTTCAAGCTCCCGAGAACCGGGGCGTTATAATGCACTTGGATTCAGGTCTTTCCCGAAACTCCTGCTAATGCCCCTGTTGCGGGTGCCGCAGCCCTTCCAACTCGGAGCGCGGGCGTCCCGCCCGCCCCAGGGCTTTTGCGGTTCAGCGGGGCGGCCGGGACGGCCGCACTCCCAGGTGAGCGATCTGCACCCGTGTTCATTTGTTGTCATTTCGCTGCGGTTTCGCACTGTGGTGAAACGCCACAATTGGCGACATATCTGGCGCTTCCTCGGCTTCTCGTTGTTGCGCGGCAACCCCGCGCTGACGTATATTCGATCTGGGCCGCGTGGCACGGGAAAGGGTCAGTTATGGCCGTCCAGGCAAACGTGCTGGTGATCGACGACGACGTGGACTTTGTCGCTTCGATCAGAGCCATTCTGGAAAGCAAAGGCCACCGGGTGACCCACGCCGACTGCGGCAAGGAAGGGTTGCGGAAGCTGGCCGAGATCAAACCCAACGTCATCCTGCTGGATGTGATGATGGAGGACGAGAGCGCCGGCTACGGGGTGAACCAGGCGATCAAGTACCAGGGCGCCTACCAGGCCTTCCGCAACATTCCGATCATCATGCTTTCCTCGATCCAGGAAAGCCCCGATGAGCTGTATGGGCGAGCGAGCGAGGTGGATATGATCCGGCCCGATCTGTATCTGACCAAGCCCGTGGATCCCGTGCGGTTAATTGAGGTGGTGGAGAGGGCCGCGGCGCGGGCCGGATCCGACGCCATGGCATAGCGGCGGCCCCGCAAACGGTGGGTGCGTAAAACGACGGAATGACCGAGCCTGTGGGGGAGGGGGACCTGATCATCGTGATCGACGGGGATTACGCGATGCGCCTCCCTTGCAGGAAGACCCGGGAGAAGTGCGACGTCCGGGCGGAGACGAGGCTTCTCCGATCTCCTTCCGAAACCTGTTTCCCCATGGATAGACACGCATCCGCGTTTCTCCGTGTTCATCGGTGGTGAGCGAGTGTGGTTATGAGCGAAGCTGCAGGAACCGTGGTGGTCATTGATGACGATTACGCCATGCGTCTGTCCTGCAGAAAGATTCTGGAAAAAACGGGCTTCCACGTGGAGACCTTCGAGGACGGAATCCAGGGTCTGGAGGCCATCGCCCGCCTGAAGCCGCCCCTGGTGGTGGTGGACCTGAAGATGCCGGGGCTGAGCGGGATGGAAGTGATCCCGCGGGTGCGCGACATTGACCCCCTGATTGTGGTGGTGGTGATCACCGGCTACGCCACCATCGACACGGCGGTCGAGGCCATGCAGAACGGCGCCTACGACTTTTTGCCGAAGCCCTTTTCCCCCGACGAGCTGCGGCTGATTGTCAAGCGCGGCATGGAGCGCCACCGGCTGGCGCTGGAGTCCCGGCAGGCCGAGATCGAGCGCGAGCTGATGCGCCGCCGCTTCGTCACCTTCGTCTCCCACCAACTGCAGACCCCGCTGGTGGCCATCCATCAGTACCTGGATGTGCTGAAGCAGTTGGAGGACAGCCCGGAGGTCCAGGCCCGCCGCCAGGAATGGTTTGACCGCTGCCTGAAGCGCACCGAGGAGTTGCAGGGCATCATCAAGGACTGGCTCACGCTGTCGCAACTGGAAGGCGAGCTGGCGCGCGAGCGGGTGCGGGTGGACCTCCACCAGATCGTCGGCGACATCCTGGCCACCTACGAGCAGATGGCCAGGGCCGAGGGCCTCACCCTGGAGAACCGCCTGAAGGAGAACACCTGCGTGGTGCGGGGCGACCGCAACTGCCTCAGCGTGTTATTCGACAACCTCATCGTCAACGCCATCAAGTACAACCGTCCGGGCGGACGGGTGACGGTCGAGGGGCGGGCGGGCAACGGCGAGGTCTTTGTCTCGGTGCAGGATACCGGCATCGGCATCCCCGAGAAGTACCAGGCCATGATCTTCGACGAGTTTTTCCGGGTGAAGGGGGAGGGCGCAAAGACGACCACCGGCACCGGCCTGGGGCTGCCCATCTGCCGGCGCATCGCCCGCGAGGTGGGCGGCGCCGTGACCGTGGAAAGCCAGGAGAACGTGGGATCCACGTTTGTGGTGCGGCTCCCGGCCTTCCGCGAAGAGACGGCCGAAGCCAAGGCTGCAGGCTGTGGGCTATAGGCTGTGGCTGGGCTGCGCGCCGGTACAGCCCACAGCCTGCAGCCCACGGCCTACAGCCCACAGCCTACAGCCCACAGCCCACAGCCCACAGCCCACAGCCTACAGAGGGTGAAATGAGCTTAGAGAGCAAGAAGAAGATCCTGGTGGTGGATGACGATGCCGACTTCGTCGAGTCCGTCTCCCTCTTCCTGGAACACAATAATTTCACGGTCCTGAAAGCTCGCGACGGCAGCCAGGGGCTGAAGCTGGCCCGCATGGAGCAGCCGGACCTGATCCTGATGGATGTGATGATGAACGAGCGGACCGAGGGCTTTTTCACGGTGCAGGAGATGCGGCGCACGCCGGAGCTGGCGGCCACCCCGATCTTCATATTGAGCGCCCTGTACGAAACGCAGGCGGGGTTCCGGGTGAAGCCGCAAAGCAGTTGGCTGGCGCACGACGAATTCATCGCCAAGCCGGTCGATATGCGGGCCCTACTGGAGAAAATCCGCGCGCGGCTGGGGGCCGGGCAGGCGGCCGGGGAAGGTTGACGCAGCGAGCGGCTGCGGCCGGGCACGTTGTTCCGGCACAGCCGCCCGGATGCCGCGCCGAAGCGCGCCGCAGCCAACGGATTCGCGGGAATGGAGAGGGCATGAAGATTCTGAAGCTCCCCAAAAACAAGCTGGATTTCTTCGCCTCCGTGGTGCAGCAGTTCGGCGAGGTCCATGCGCCGGTGGAGCAGAACGGCCAGTTTGCGTTTCAGCCGGTGCGCCGCTGGTCCGAGGTGCGCCTGGACTACAACCGCACCATCCTGCCGCCCAAGAAGTACTTCCTGCCGCCGCGCGAGACGCTGCTGCAATACGCGGGCGACGCCGGGTACGTGCCGGTGATGGAAGGCCTGGACAAGAAAATCGTGCTGTTCGGCGTCCACGCCTGCGACGTGTACGGGCTGAACCTGCTGGACCTGGTGTTCGCCGGCGCCTACCGCGACCCCTACTACCAGGCGCGGCGAAGGAACGCCGCCATTATCGGCATCGAGTGCACGCCCGACGAGCACTGCTTCTGCCGCTCCATGCGCGCCGACTTCGTCGAGCAGGGCTTCGACCTGTTCTTGTTCGACATCGGCGACTACTACTTCACGCTGGTGGGCACGGCGCTGGGCGACGACATGGTGCTGGCCACCGGCCCGCTGTTCGAGCCCGTCTCGCACCAGGACGTGGAAGAGTACAAGCGGCGCTCGGCGCGCAAGCGCGAGGCTTTCCGGCTGCACGTGGAGATCCGCGACCTGCCGGAGATCTTCGAGATGGAATACTCCAGCGACATCTGGCAGGGTTTGGGGGAGCGCTGCCTGTCGTGCGGCAGTTGCAGCATGGTGTGTCCCACCTGCTACTGCTACGAGGTAGCCGACGAGGTGCAGTTGGGGAGCCGCGAGGGGCCGCGCGCCCGCACCTGGGACTCCTGCCTGTTCGCCACCCACGCTTTGGTGGCGGGCGGCGAGAACTTCCGCAAGACGCGGCCCAGCCGCGTCAAGTTCCGCTTCTATCACAAGCAGCGCGGATTCGTGGCCGAGTACGGGCGCCCCGGCTGCGTGGGTTGCGGCCGCTGCATTGTGGCTTGCCCGGTGAAAATCGACGTAGTCGAGGTCCTCAACCAGTTGCGGAGTGTCCAAAATGTTGCCAGCCGCTGATGTGCCGACCTATCAAGCCCTGTTCACGGCGAACCCGTACCTGCCCCAGATGGCGCGCATTGTGCGCGTCTACAAGATGGTGAAGGACAACCACCTGTTCACCATGCGCTTCACCGACAGCGAACTGGCGCAAACCTTCCAGTGCAAGCCCGGACAGTTCGCGATGGTGAGCGTGCCGGGCGCGGGGGAGGCGCCGATCTCGATTTCATCGTCGCCGTCGCGGCGCGGGGTGCTGGAATTCTGCGTGCGCCGCGTGGGCCGGGTCACCGACGCCCTCTATCGCCTGCGCACCAACGACCTGGTGGGCATCCGCGGCCCTTACGGCAACGGCTTCCCCGTGGAGCGCATTCTCGGCCAGGACCTGCTGCTGGTGGCCGGCGGGCTGGGCATGGCGCCGCTGCGCTCGCTGCTGTGGTACGCGCTGGACAACCGCGAGAAGTTCAACAAGGTCATCCTCATGTACGGCGCCAAGACCCCCGCCGACATGCTGTTCCGCGAGGAGCTGGTCTCGCTGGTGGACCGTGTCGATGCCACCTGCCTGCTCACCGTGGACGCCGACCCCACCGGCACCTGGAAGGGGCACATCGCGCTTCTGCCGGCCATGTTCGACCATGTCCAGATCGATCCGGCCAACACCCACGCCGCCGTCTGCGGCCCCCCGGTGGTCTACAAATTCGTGCTCAAGCGCCTGCTGCAACTGGGCTTCTCGAAAGACCGCATCCTGATGTCGCTGGAGCGCCGGATGAAATGCGGCGTGGGCAAGTGCGGCCACTGCAGCGTGGGGTACAAGTACACCTGCCTGCACGGCCCCATCTTTACTTATTGGGACGCGATCAACCTGCCGGAGATGGTGTGATCGGAGGCCGGAGGCAGTAGGCAGTAAGCAGTAGGCGGTAGGCAGCGGAGCTCGCTGGACTTTGGACTTTGAACTTTGAACTGCCATGAAACCAAGCGTAGGAATTTTCGGTTTGACGGGCTGCGCGGGCGACCAACTGGTGATGCTGAACTGCGAGGACCAGTTGCTGGATGTGGTGGCCGCCCTCGATATCCGCGACTTTCTGATGGCCTCGTCGGGCAACGACGAGGAGTGCCCTCTCGACGTGGCCCTGGTCGAGGGGGCGGTGCTCACCAGGCGCGACGAGGAGAAGCTGAACCGCGTTCGCGAGCGCGCCAAGCTGCTGGTAGCGGTGGGCACCTGCGCGGTGTGGGGCGGGGTGGCGGCCATGGACGGCGGCCGCGACGGCGACCGCGCCCGGCTGCTGGCGGAGACCTACGGCCCGACCGGGGCCGCCTACGACAGCACGCCCGCGCGCGCGCTCCACGAGGTCGTGAAGGTGGATTTCAACATCAGCGGCTGCCCCATCGAGAAGGAGCAGTTCATCTCGGCCCTCTCCCACCTGTTAAACGGGAACGCGCCTCTGTTCCCCCAGTACCCGGTTTGCACCGAGTGCAAGATGCGGGAGAACAACTGCCTGCTGATCGAGAAGGGCGAGGTGTGCTGCGGGCCGCTGACGGTAGCCGGCTGCAACGCCCGCTGCCCGGCGCTGAATATCGCCTGCGTGGGGTGCCGGGGCCCGGCCGACGACGCCAATACCACCTCGGCCCTGGCCATGTTCGGCGAAAAGGGCATCCCGCGGGACGACATTGTCCGCAAGCTGCGCACCTTCGCGCCGATGGAAGGTCCAGGGGTCTAAGGGGCCAAGGGTCCAAGGGTCGGAGCGGATTGAACCCCTGACCTCGGCCTGGAGAAAAGAATGAGCACAACCATTACAGTGGAGCACCTGGCGCGGATTGAAGGCCACGCCGGAATCACAGTGGAACTGGAAGGGAAGGCGGTCCGCAGCGTGCGCTTCGAGGTGTTTGAGGGGGCGCGCCTGCTGGAGGGGCTGCTGCGCGGCCGCAGTTACCAGGATGTGAGCCAGATCATCTCGCGCATCTGCGCCATCTGCTCGGCGGCGCACTCACTGACTTCGCTGAAGGCCACCGAGGATGCGTTTGGTGTGGAGGCCAGCCCGCAAACGCATTTGCTGCGCGACCTGCTTTACCGCGGCGAAAGCATCGAGAGCCACGCGCTGCACCTGTTCTGCCTGGCCGTGCCCGACTACCTGAACTACCCCAGCGTGGTGGCGCTGGCCGCCGACCATCCGGACGCCGCCAAGCTGGGGCTGCGGCTCAAGAAGCTGGGCAACACCATCCAGGAGGTGGTGGGAGGACGGGCCGTACACCCGGTGAACTGCATCGTGGGCGGATTCGGGGCGCTGCCCGCCGAGGACCAGTTGATCGCGCTGCGGCGCGACCTGCAACAAGGCATGGCCGACTGCCAGACGGCTATCGAGATTCTGGCCACCCTGCCGCCGGCCGATTTCTGCCACACGCCCACGGTGTTCGCCGCGCTGCAGCCGCCGGCCGACTACGGCTACTATCACGGCAACAGGATCGAAATGCTTCCCGAGGGAAAGGCCAACGGCGGCGTCACCTTCGCCGCCGCCGATTACCGTTCCTTGACCAACGAGAAGGCGGTCCCACACTCGCACGCCAAGCACAGCCTGTTCCAGGGCAGGCCGTTCATGGTCGGCTCGCTGGCGCGCGTCACCGCCAACCGGGAGAAGCTGAGCGACCGGGCAAAAAAGGCCATCGAGAAACTGGCGCTCACCCTGCCCAGCGACAACCCGATGGACAACAACAAGGCCCAGGCCGTGGAGTTGGTGTTCGATGTGGAGTATGCGCTGGCCACCGTCGAGCGCCTGCTCAACGAGGGCCTCAAGCCGGAGCGGCCGGCGCCGGTGCGTCCGCGAGCGGGAACGGGAACCGGGGTCACCGAGGCGCCGCGCGGCCTGCTGGTGCACAGCTATACCTATGACGATGCCGGGCGCATCGTGTCGGCCGACGTCATCACCCCGACGGCCATGAACGCCGCCAGCATCGAGCATCATTTCCGCTGCGCCGCCGAGCAGGCCGCGGCGGACAGCCACCAGGCGCTGAAGAAGAAGCTGGAGATGATCGCGCGCGCTTACGACCCGTGCGTCTCCTGCTCCGTGCACCTGTTGAGAGTTAAGAGTTAAGAGTTGTCTGCGGGGCAGGAACGACTCATAATTCATAACTCTTAACTCATAACTCTTAACTGCCATGCCGTTGGCGTTGGTCTACAGGAAGCTGTCGCTGAAGGCCCGGCTGATCCTCAGCTACCTGGTGATCCTGGGGATCGGCGGACTGTCCACCTCGCTGGTGGGGTCGTGGATCGTCAGCTCGACCATCATGGCCCAGGCGCGGCGCTCGGTGGACCGGGACCTGGTGACGGCCCGCACGCTGTATGAGCAGCAATTGAAGACCTTGCAGCGGGCCATCGTGGTAACGGCCTCGGGGAACACCATCGAGCGCTACCGTGAGGCCGGCGGCAACGGCGGCCTGCTCTCCTACCTGCAAAGCATCTCTCGGGAAACGGGCTTCGATTTTCTCACGCTGACGGACGCGAACGGGCGGGTGGTGCTGCGCGTCACGCATCCCGAGCAACGCGGCGACGACGTTTCTTCGCTCAGCGTGGTGCGGATGGCGCTGAGCGGCCGCCCGGCGGCCGCCACGGAAATCCTGCCGGCCGATATGCTGACCAATGAAGACCCCGCCCTGCGCAGCCGCGCCAGGATGGGCGTCTTCCTCACCCCCCACGCCCGCGCCGAGGGCAAGACGGAAGAGACGGCGGGGATGGTGCTGGTGGCCGCGGCGCCGGTGCGGGCCGCCGGCGGCGCGCGATTGGGCGTCCTGTATGGCGGCCTGCTGCTGAACCGCAACTTCGCGCTCGTGGACCGCATGTGGGAAGTGCTGTTCCAGACCGAGCAGTTCGTCAGCCACGACGTCGGAACGGTGACGATTTTCCAGAGTGACCTGCGGGTCGCCACCAACGTGAAGACCGCCACGGGCGAGCGCGCCCTGGGCACCCAGGTGTCGGACGAGGTGCGTGAGGCGGTGCTGGAACGGGGCGGCATCTGGCGTGACCGCGCCTTCGTGGTCAAGGACTGGTACATCAGCGCCTACGAGCCCATCCGCAACCTGGAGGGGAAGGTCATCGGCATCCTCTACGTGGGCGTGCTGGACAAGGCCTACACCTCGACGCGCAACCGGGTGATCTTTTCCTTCTTTGGCATCGCCACCATCGGCTTCATCCTGATCATCGGCCTCACCTATTACATGATCCGCAGCATCACGCACCCGGTGGGGCTGATGGTGGCGGCCACACGCCATATCGCCGCCGGCCGCTTCGACCAGGAGATCCCGTCCAGCTCGGAAGATGAGATCGGCCTGCTGGCCGCTTCCTTCAACTCCATGGCCAAGAGCCTCTACCAGATGACGGCCGACCTGGAGGAGTGGGCGCGGACGCTGGAAGAGAAGGTGAAGCAGCGCACCGAGGAACTGGTGGCCATGCAGGCCATCGTGGCCCGCTCCGACCGGCTGGCCTCCATCGGCGAGCTGGCCGCCGGCGTGGCCCACGAGGTGAACAATCCGCTGGGCGCCGTCCTGGCGCTGACCTCGCTCACCATGGAGGATCTGCCCCAGGACGATCCGAACCGGGAGAACCTCGCCGAAGTGGTGCGCCAGGCGCAGCGCTGCCGCGACATCATCAAGAAGCTGCTGGAATTCTCGCGACGGACGCCCTTCAACAAGGAACTGATCGACCTCAACAAGGTGCTTCAGGAGACGCTGGCGCTCATCGAGCGGCAGGCGCTGTTCTTCAACGTCGCCATCGTGAAAGACCTGGATCCGCTCCTGCCGCAGGTGATGGCCGACGCCTCGCAGTTCCAGCAGGTGTTCATGAATATCGTCATGAATGCGGTGCAGGCCATGGAGGAGAAGGGCACGGTCACCATCGTCACCCGCCGGGCCGACCACGGCGATTTCGTGGAAGTGGCCATCTCGGACACCGGCTGCGGCATCCCGCCCGAAAAAATCGACCGCATTTTCGATCCCTTTTACACCACCAAGCCCAGCGGCAAGGGGACGGGCCTGGGGTTGTCGATCGCCTACGGCATCGTGACCGAGCACGCCGGCACCATCGAGGCGCACAGCGAGGTGGGCAAGGGCAGCACCTTCATTATTCGCGTCCCGGCCGCCGCCGAGGCCCGCAGCGCGGCAGCGGTTGAATAAGCCACCGTTCCCTCTGTCTGACCCCGTGTCTTTCTGTATAATTCCGGGATGCCCGACGACCCGTTTGGACAGCGGCGGAAACACGAAGACAAGCATTTCTACCAGCGCGACCAGGAGCTCATCGAAAAACTGCGTGCCAAGGCCGAGGCCGAGCGCCGCGAGCGCGAACGCAAGCACCGCAAGGAATCGCATTGGATGAAGTGCCCGAAATGCGGCAGCGACCTGAAAGAAACGGCCATGGGGCCGGTGAAGGTCGATAAGTGCAAGGAGTGCGCCGGAGTCTACTTTGACGCCGGCGAACTCGATATCCTGCTGGCCGCCGAGAAGCGCGGTTCGCTGCTGCACCGCCTGTTTAAACGCAGCGACAAGTGACAGGTGACCAGTGACAAGTTGGCCGGCAGCTTGTCACTTGTCACTCGTCACTTGTCACTTGGAGAATTATGACCTGGACGCAGGTGTACTACCCGTGGGGACAGTGGCTGTGGCCCCTATCGACGCTGGCAGCCGCGTTTCCGGTGGTCGTGCTGTTCGGCTTTCTGTTGAAGCGCAGCCGGCCGCACGTGGCCGCGATCTCCGGCGCCGCTGCCTCCCTGGTGTGCGCCATGGCCTGTTTCGGCATGCCGGCGCACCTGGCCGCGGCCTCGTTCTTTTACGGGGCCGCCTTCGGCGTGCTGCGCATCTGCTGGATCGTGGTAACGGCCGTCTTTTTGTATGACATCACGGTGGACAGCGGCCAGTTCGCGATCCTGCGCGAGTCGGTGGCTTCGATCTCGGCCGACCGCCGCCTGCAGGCCCTGCTGATCGCCTTTTCCTTCGGGGCCTTCATCGAGGGCGCGGCGGGCTTCGGCTCGCCGGTGGCCATTTCCGCGGCGGTGATGGTGGGCCTGGGCTTCAACCCCTTTTACGCCGCCGCCCTCTGCCTGATTGCCAATACCGCGCCGGTGGCCTTCGGCTCCATCGGCACGCCCATTCACACCCTGGCCCTGGTCAGCAACCTGAACGAGAGCGACATCTCGGCCATGAACGCGCGCATCTTGCCCCTGGTCTCGCCGCTGGTGGCCTTCTGGCTGGTGCGGACCATGGTGGGCTGGAAACAGACATTCGAAGTTCTGCCGGGCATCCTGGTCACCGGGGTGGGCTTCGGCCTGACTCAGTTCTACTGGGGCAATTACCGCGACAGCAACCTGGTGGATATCGTCGCTTCGCTGGTGTCGCTGTTTGGGCTGGCGTTGTTCCTGCGCTTCGTGTGGCGGCCGAAAACGATCTGGCGTTTCCCGGAAGAGAGAGAGGCAGGGGCGGCCCCGGCGACCGCCCAAGGAGAGGGTCCCAACCGTCGCCCCCGATGGGACATTGCGCGGGCCTGGATGCCGTTCGCCATTCTGACGCTGTTTGTCGTCGCCTGGGGCATCCCGCAGATCAAGGCGCCGCTGGAAAAGTACACCACGGTGTTTTTCAACTTCCCGCTGCTGCACAACACGGTTTTCCGGGACGTGCCGGTGGTGCCCGCAAGAACAGCCGAGAAGGCGCCGTTCCAGTTGGCCTGGCTGACGGCTACGGGCACGGCCGCCTTCCTGGCGGCCGTGGTTTCCGGCCTGCTGCTGGGAATGAGCCCGGCGCGCATTTTCCGCATCTTTGGCGGCACGCTGCACCGCATGCGGTTCGCGCTGGCGGCCATCTTCTTCATGCTCGGCCTGGCCTACGTGACCCACTATTCCGGCATGGATGCGGTGATGGGCCTGGCCTTCACCCGCACCGGGCGCCTGTATCCCTTTTTCGCCGCCTTCCTGGGCTGGCTGGGCGTGGCATTGACCGGCAGCGATACCTCGTCGAACGCGCTGTTCGGAAGCCTGCAACGCATCACCGCGGAGCAATTAGGCTTGGATCCGATCCTGATGGTGTCGGCCAACAGCGCCGGCGGGGTGATGGGCAAGATGGTTGCCGCCCAGACCATCATCGTGGCTACGGCGGCCACCAATCAGGTGGGGCAGGAAGGCGCGCTGTTTCGCTTCGTTTTCTGGTCCAGCATCGCGCTGGGCGCCGTTGTCGGCCTTATCGTGATGCTGTACGCCTACGTCTTCCCCCACCTGGTTCCCCATGGTTTGACTTTCATGAAGTGACTGTCTGGAGATTCCCATGATTCGACAAGCACCAAAACTGACCCACAAAGGAACGCGCGCCGTCCTGGAAGCGGCCGAAGCCAAAGCGCGCGAAATCGGGGTGCCGCAGTGCATTGCCGTCGTGGACGACGGCGGGCACCTGCTGGCCTTTTCGCGGATGGATGGAGGGAAAATCTCGTCGGTGCGGGTGGCCATCACCAAGGCGGTTTCGGCGGCCACCCGGCGCTCGCCCTCCGGGCCAATACCGAGCGCTGAGGACAGCAGCTTGCTGCTGTCGCTGGGCCTGCCGCTGGCCACCGGCGGCACGGTCACGCCGATTCGCGGCGGGGTGCCGCTGGTGGCCGAGGGGCAGGTGGTCGGCGGCATCGGCGTCAGCAGCGGCACCGAGCAACAGGATGTGGATTGCGCCGAAGCCGCCGCCGCCGCGCTTCAAAAAAAGGAATAAGTGGACGCAGATTAACGCAGCGAGACGCAGATCCGGAAGATAGCGTTTTCTATCTGCGTTTATCTGCGTTCATCTGCGTCCCATTCGATTGCATGCCTCGCGAAACGATTCTGGGCTTTCCCGCGGAACTGCTGGACCGCCTCGGCCGCTTCCGTGGTTTTTCAGCCGCGGTGGATCGCTACCTGCCGGCCATACTGGCGCGGCTTGAAGTGCGGCCGCGGGAACAGGCCGAAGAAGACCCGTCCTTCAAGCAGCTCATCCCCTATGTGGTTTTTCGAAGCGGCCGCCAGGTGTTCCGTTACGTGCGGGGCCGGCGCGGCGGGGAATCACGCCTGCACGAGCTGCACTCCATCGGTGTCGGCGGCCACATCGCTGCCGGCGACGTTTCGCTTTTCGAAAACGTCTACGAAGCCGGGATGCGCCGGGAAATCGAAGAGGAAGTGGAAGCGCCGCCGGGGGCGGAGCCGCCGCGGGTGGTGGGGCTGATCAACGACGATTCCACGCCGGTGGGCCGCGTCCATTTCGGCGTGGTGCACATCTGGGAGCTGCCCACGCCCGAGTTGCGGCGGCGCGAGGGCGCGCTGGTCCGCGCCGGATTCGCGCCCCTGGCCGAACTGGCAGCCGAGCGCGAGCGCTTCGAATCCTGGTCCCAGTTTGTTCTGGACTGGTTGCTGGAAAGCGCGCCCCGCCCGTGAAAACCTGTGTAGCGGCGACCGATCAGCCCGCCACCGCGCTGAGCAGCAGCGGCTGTCCCAGCTTGGCCGAGTAGTTGGGGCGGTACCGGTCGGCGTTGTACAGACTGGCCACGTCCACGGTGCGCGGGCCCAGCTTGGGATCGGGAAGGGGCGCGTGGGCGTACCTGCCGCCCTGGATCCCCACCAGGCGGCCCGATACCCCGTCGCGAATCAGGTCCATGGCCACATTGGCGAAGGTGGTGGCCACCATCTGGTCGAACATATCCGGCTCCCCGGAGCGCAGATCGTAGGTCAGGTCGCTGGACATCGTGTCCTCGCCGGTGATGCGCTTGATCTCCTGGGCCAGCGCGTGGCCGATGTCCACTTTCTTCCGGTGGCCGTAAGCGTCCATCTCGCCATACTCGGCGACCTGCTCGCCTTTCCAGACCGCGCCCTCCGAGGCCACCACCAGCGAGTAGCGGCTGGGATTCAGGCGCTTGTCTTCCAACAGCAGGTCGATCAGGTGCTGCAGGTCGAAGGGGTATTCAGGGATGACGCAGCGGATGGAGGCCACGTAGGCGGTATAGAGAGCCGTGAACCCGGCGTCGCGCCCGAAAATGCGGAAAATCCCGACCCGCTCGTGCGACCCCAGCGTGGTGCGCTGCCGGGTGATCAGCTCCTTGGCGCGGGTGATGGCGGTGCTGAAGCCGATGCAGTACTCGGTTCCCTGCACATCGTTGTCCATGGTCTTGGGGATGCCGATCACCGGGTAGCCCTGCTTGTCCAGCCAGGCCGCGAAGCTGAGCGTGTCATCGCCGCCGATGGCGATCAGCGTGGAGATGCCCAGCCGATCCAGGTTTTTCAGGGCCGGATTGGCGAAATCGTAGAAGCCGTTCTCGCGCTTCAGCTTCTCCAGGTCCGCGGGCTTCATCCAGCGGGGCGTCTTGCCGGCCTTCACTTTCAGCGGGTTGGTGCGCGAGGTGTGCAGCCAGGTGCCGCCGGAGCGGTCGATGGTGCGCGTATTGTCGCGGTTCAGGGCCAGCACGTAGCTCGGATCCATTTCCAGGTCCGGGTCCATGTGGGTCAGCGCCTCCCAGCCCTTGCGCAGGCCGATCACCCCGCGGTTCACTTCCGTCGCGCGGTACACCACCGATTTAATGACGGAATTCAGGCCGGGGACATCGCCGCCCCCGGTAAGAATGCCAATGCGTCCTTTCGCGTTCATGCGCCAGTTTCCTTCATGAAAAGATTAGGATTGCGCCGTTTCCCAGCGGAAAATCAGCCGTTCAGTCTACCACAGGCCGGAGGCTGCAGGCTGGAGGCTACAGGCTGCAGGAAAAGCCGCAGCCGGCCGACGCTGCTCCTGCAAGCCCGTAGCCGGCAGCCTGTAGCCTGAAGTCGTGGCACAATCATCGGGATGCCTGAGTTCCCCCGCTTCCGCCCGTGGCTGCTGAGCGCCTGGACGGGCCTGCTGCTGATCGCCACGTTTCCGAAATTCAGCCTGGAGTTTCTCGGCTGGGTGGCGCTGGTTCCTCTTCTGGCAGCGGTGGACGGCGCGGGGCGCCTGCGGCGCGCGGCTGGGCTGGGTTTCGTTGCCGGCCTCGTTTTTTTCGCCGGCACCCACTACTGGATCCGCCTGGTCATGCTGCATTACGGCGGGCTGGGGCAGGCGCCGGCAGCGGCGGTCTTCCTGGCTTTTGCCGCGGTGCTGGCCCTGTTTTTCGCCGGGTTCGCGGCCCTGGCCTGGCTGCTGCTGCGTCTGGGTGAACGTCATGTGCTGTGGGGCATCCCCGCGCTCTGGGTGGCCTTTGAGCTGCTGCGCGCCCACCTGCTCACGGGGCTGCCGTTCCTGTTGCTGGGCTACGCTATCGCCGGGCATCTGCTGTTGGCGCAGATGGCCCGGCTGGGCGGTGTCTACCTGCTTTCCTACGTTGTCGTGCTGTTCAATACGGGTGTGCTGCTGTTGATTCGCCGGCCGGTTCGCCGCCGCGGGATGGCGATGGCGGCGGCGCTGTTTGCGCTGGCGCTGCTGTCGCTGGGCGGGGCGCTGCTGCCGACCCCGGTCGACACTTCAACCGCTTACCTGGTGCAGGCCCAGGCGCTGCCCGACCAGCGCTGGACCCTCGAGGCCACCCACCGCTTGCTGGCCGACCTGGAGCAGCGCGTGCTGGCCGCCTGGGCCCGCAATGAAGCCCGCTCCGGCCTGGTGCTGTTTCCCGAAATCCCGGCCTCACTCTACTACGACGACGATGCGCTGCTGCAAGCCCGGCTGGAGCGCCTGGCCCGCCAGACGCAGAGCCAGGTGCTGATCAACTCCATCGCCTTCGCCGATCCCCAGCGCGAAGAACCGTTCAACTCCGCGCTGCTGATCGGCCCGGACGGCGAGTTCCAGGGCCGGTATGATAAAATTCACCTTGTTCCTTTCGGCGAATACGTTCCCTGGCGGAGATTCTTTTCGTTCGCGGGCAAGATTACGGCCGAAGTGGGCGACTTCGTTCCCGGAACACGACCCGTGGCCCTGGGCAGCGGCCGGAAACTGGGCCCGCTGATCTGCTACGAAGAGATATTCCCCGACCTGGTGCGCCGATTCACCACCGCCGGCGCGCAGGTGCTGGTGAATATCTCCAACGACGCCTGGTATGGGGACTCGGCCGCCCGCGACCAGTTGTTGCTGATGGCGCGGATGCGGGCGGTCGAGAACGGCCGCTGGCTGTTGCGCGCCACCAACACCGGCGTCACGGCGGTCATCGACCCGTACGGGAGGGTGAAAGAGTTCCCGGCCGATCAGCGCGCCGTCTTCCCGGTGAAATTCGGCTATTTATCCGGGGAGACGCCGTACGTGGCTTTCGGCCACTGGTTTCCGGCGGTTGCCGCCGCAGCCGCCGCCGGCGCGCTCCTTGTGGCGGGCCGGAGGAAAGTTCAAAGTTCAAACGGCGGTGATCAGCCTCAAGCTTCAGACCTTGAGCCTTGAACGAGGGGTTAAAACCATGATTGAAGAACTGCAACGCGAGTTTGACGGCCTGAAGGAAAAAGTCCACGACCTGCGGAGTTTTCTTTGACGCTGCAGCCCGCCGAAAAGAACTGGACGAGATCGAGCGGCAGATAGCCCAGCCGGAATTCTGGCAGAACCCCGATCAATCGCAGAAGGTGATGCAGGAGCGCAAGCGCCTGGCCGACATCGTGGAGACGGACCGGGAGCTGGGGCGGCGTTTGTCGGACCTGGAAACCTTCTTCGAGCTGGCCGGTGAAGGCGAGGATGTAGCCGGCGAAGTGCGCGGCGAGCTGGCCCGGCTCAAGGAACAGGTGGAGCGGCTGGAGACGCGGACGCTGCTGGGGGGCGAGAACGACGCGCGTAACTCCATCGTCACCATCCATCCCGGCGCCGGCGGCACCGAGTCGCAGGACTGGGCCCAGATGCTGCTGCGCATGTACCTGCGATGGGCGGAACGCCAGGGCTTCCGGACCGCCGTCAACGACGTGCAGGCCGGGGAAGAAGCCGGCATCAAGTCGGCCACCTTCACCATCACCGGCGACTATGCCTACGGCCTGATGCAATCCGAGATCGGCGTGCACCGCCTGGTGCGCATCTCGCCGTTCGACTCCGCCGGCCGGCGCCACACCTCGTTCGCCTCCGTGTTCGTCTCCCCGGAAATCGACGAGGACATCACGGTGGACGTGCGCGACGACGACCTGCGCGTTGATACCTTCTGCTCGTCCGGGCCCGGCGGCCAGAGCGTGAACACCACCTACTCCGCCGTCCGCATCACGCACCTGCCCACCGGCGCCGTGGTCCAGTGCCAGAACGAGCGGAGCCAGCACAAGAACCGCGAGATGGCCATGAAGATCCTGCGCTCGCGCCTCTACGAAATCGAGCTGGAAAAAAAGCGCGCGGAGGCGCGCAAGACCGAAGAGGCAAAACTGGACATCGACTTCGGCAGCCAGATCCGCTCCTACGTGCTCGCGCCCTACCGGCTGGTGAAGGACCACCGCACCAAGGCGGAGATTGGCGACGTCGATCGGGTGCTGGACGGCGACCTGCGCCCGCTGATGCGCGCCTATTTGCTGGCCCGCCGGGGAGAAAAGCAGTGACGAGTGACAAGTGATGAGTGACGAGTGACGAGCGGGGCCTCTTGTCACTTGTCACTTGTCACTCGTCACTTTTTCCATGCGCATCGCCGTCTGCCAGATCGAGATTGTCGATTCGGACTCGCCCGGCAACCTGGCGCGAATGGAAGCGGCGGCCGAGCAAGCCCGCCATCACCAGGCCGACATCGCCTGCTTCCCGGAAGCGGCGCTGCTGGGCTGGGGCAACCCGCGCGCGGCCGAATTGGCGCCACCCATCCCGGGCGCCCACAGCGAAGCGTTGTGCGCGCTGGCCCGGCGTTGCGGCCTCATGGTTTGCGCCGGGCTCCACGAGGGCGACGGCGACCGCCTCTTCAACAGCGCCCTGTTGATTGACCGCGATGGCCAGGTGGCGCACCGGCATCGCAAGATCAACCTGATCGAGGGCGTTGAATCGCCGCCGACGGCGGCGGGCAGCCCCGGCGGCCTGCGCGTGGTCGATACCCGGCTGGGCCGCATCGGCCTGATGATTTGCGCCGACAGCTTCATCGCCGCCCACCGGACGGCATTGGCCGCCCAAAAACCGGATCTTGTCCTGATCCCGTATGCCTGGGCCGCGCCGGCCGCCGAGTGGCCGGCGCACGGCGAGAAGCTCCGCGCCGTGATTGCCGACAACGCGCGCGACATGGGATGCCCCATCGTCGGCACCGACGGGGTGGGTATCAT
>JAPKYU010000364.1 GCA_026394175.1 Acidobacteriota bacterium
CAGGTGAAGATCAAGGTGCGCTGCCCGCAGGACATCGACCGCATCGAAGTGTGCCGGAACAACCGCTTTGTCTACGTCAACCAGCCCGAAAAAAGAGAGGCTGATTTGACGTTTCTCGACAACGATCCCATCGCCGGCTACAGCTACTGCTACGTTCGTGTGACGCAGAAAGACGGCGAAATGGCCTGGAGCAGCCCAGTATGGTTGGGCGCCAAATGAGCGGAAGTGCGGCGCCGCGCGGATTTCGCAATTGAACGATGCGCGAGGCGGGCGCCCGCAACGTCACCTACACGGTGTTCGACGGCGCCAACCACAACGTGTTTGCCGCCAATTCGCGGATGACGCGCGCCGCCATGCGCGCCTTTTTCGATGGCATCCTGCGGCCGGAGGCCGGCGGCAAATGAACCCGGCGACCACGATCTTGCTACTTCGGCGTTTGCTCGCCGCAGGGGAATGCGTAGCTGGCGTCCTTGTTCGTGGACACCAGAATTGTCGATTTGTCTTCCAGCCGATACATGTAGAGCTGGCTCTTCCCGCTTTTGTCGCAGTGATAGACAACGGCGCTCTCGTCCTTGGTCCATCGCGGATACAGCGTGGTGACTTTAGGGTCGGGCTGCGCGTCCGTGATCGCCACCGGGTTCGATACCGTACGCGTCCTGACATCGAAGTCCGCGATGTAGAGCGTTCGCCCCGGGTAACTGTAGGGACCAAACCCTTTCTGGAACTCGCAGGTGACCTTGGTCTCGCTCGGTGCGATGCTGACTCGGTCCAACGTGCCTTCAAGAGGGTATGCGAAGTTCACCTTTTCATAGACCGGTTTCCCTTCCTTGCTCGGCGTCAGCAGGAAGTAACCGCGGCCGCCAGTTGGACTTGTGCCGGCAACGAAGATCCGCCCGTCTTTCAGAGAACTGTTGGCGAAGGAACTGCACTGGGGGTCGCTGACAGCCACCTCATCGCCGGGATTGGCCTCGGCAGTCGTCATGTAGACGGCGTAGGTTTCTCGATTCGGATCGCGCCGGCTGAACAAGATGGCGTTCTTGCCATCGCGGCTCCAGGTGGGGTTGAAATCGGTTTGGGAGCCGTCAGTCAGCTTCCGGAAACCCGTACCGTCGGTATTGACCACGCAGATCGCCGTCTTCCAGTCGGGAATGCGCGGCGCGGGGGTTATCAGTCGAAAGAACACGATCTTACCGCCCGTTTTCGCCCATGAGGGTTTCATGTCGCCGGGGCCGGTGGTGATCGGCGCTCCGTCGGGAGTGCCGAAGAAGCTGATATGCAGCCGGCCATTGACGGAATACACACCCCTGAGGTCGGTCTTCGTGGCCTCTGCCGCGGTTTCCGCCACGCGACCCACCGCCGAAGCCAACAGTGGCAGTACAGAGAGCGCGACCGCGGGCAGCAGGAGAAGAACCACAAGCACCGATGCTGTCTTTCGTTTGCGCATACTCGCACCTCAATGCTGTACCCGACCGATTTGCCGGCCGCCCCGGGCCGCGAGACCCCACGGCTACAGCGTCGTGGCCTGCCGCGTCTGGAGATTCACGTCGAGGAATCGATCGGTTCCCGTCGGCGCATTCCAGGCGGCTTCGTGCCCCGTCTCACGAATGCGTACACGATCCCACCGAGCGTCACGATCACCAGCCCCGGCCAGGTTGTAGCCGGACGATAGACAAACAATACGGCCAAAACGGCAGTGGCGCCGAGCACGTAAAGCCCCGGCACCAGCGGGTAGCCCCAAACGCGGTAGGGCCGTTCCATGTCGGGCCGCCGCCAGCGCAGGCGGAAGACGCCGGCAATGGTCAGAATGTAAAACAGCAGGGCGGCGGAAATGACGTAATCGAGCAGGTCGCTATAGAGGCTTCCATAGGCGCCGGTCGCCGGATTGTAGACGCGGGGCAGAACCAGGGCGGAGGACCACACGCCCTGCACGACCAGCGACCAGCCGGGAACGCGCGCGCGGTTCAGCCGCGCGGCCGGCGCAAAAAACAGGCCGTCCTCGGCCATGGCGTAATAAGCGCGGGCGCCGGCCAGCACCAGGCTGTTGATGCAGCCGAAAGTGGAGACCATGATGGCCGCGGCCATCAGCAGGGTGCCGAAGCCGGGATAGATGCGCGCCAGCACGGCGGTGGCCACGCGGTCGGCCGGCGCGTGCTGGATGGCGGGCAACGGCAACGTGACCAGGTAGGCCAGGTTGGCCAGCATATAGAGCGAAATGACGCCGATGACGCCCAGCACCATGGCCCGTGGCAGCGTGCGCCGCGGGTCGCGCACTTCGCCGGCCGCGAAAGTGATGTCGTGCCACGAGTCGGCGGCGAACAGCGAACCGGTCTGCGCCACGCAGATGGCGGCGAACAGGCCGAAGGCGCCGGCGACACCAAGGCCCAGCGAGGCATCAAACGCCCCCAGCTTCCAGAAGCTGCCGAAGTTGACACGCACGGCCTGCGGGTTCCAGCCCAGCGTGAATCCCACGACGATCAGGCCGAGCAGCGCGCCGGTCTTCGCCGTGGTAAACACGTTCTGCACCAGCCTGCCGTATTGCAGGCCGCGGCTGTTGGTCCAGGTGAGCAGTACGATCACGCCAATGCCGACCAGTTGCGCGGTGGAAAGCGAGATGGCGTAGCGCGTGGAGACGTGAAGCGGCCGAATCAGGTAATGCATCTCGCCGACGCCGGGAACGATGACGGCCAGGAACCGGGCGAAGGCTACCGAGACGGCCGCGATGGTGCCCGTCTGGATGACAGTGAACAACGTCCAGCCGTAAAGGAAACCCCACAGCGGCGACCAGGCTTCGCGCAGGTAGACGTACATGCCGCCCGCCCGCGGCATCATCGACGCCAGTTCGCCGTAGGAGAGCGCGGCGGTAATCGTGAGCGCGCCGGTAACCAGCCAGGCCACCAGCAGCCAGCCGGGGCTGGCAATCAGGCGCGCCATTTCGGCCGAGACGATGAAGATGCCCGAGCCGATCATGACGCCCACGACGATCATCGTGGAGTCGAACAAACCAAGGCCGCGAACGAAACCAGTCGTTTCATTGTCACCTCGCCGCACGCCCGGCGAACCCGTTTGCATCATTCCTCCTCTCCCGAACCGGCTTAGCCGCAGATTTCGCCGATTACACAGATTCAGTCTATGAAATCTGCGCAATCTGCGGCTAAGAGCCTACGAAAACAGATTGCGCAGTACGAACCAAAGGTTCGCCCGCCGTCTCGCCGGGCATGAAACGCCGCACACTTCGCCGCATGAACCAGTAGCGGGTGGCGCGCCGGCGCAGCCATGCGCTCTGGGAAGCAAGCAAAAGCAACCGCCGCATCAAGCTCATACGCAAAAGCTGGGCATTGGTGACAGGCCTCCGGCCCGTCTGCGCCTGTCATCACTTATTGGATATCGTAGAAGCGCCAGTTGGAGCGGAAGTCGCGGGGCAGCTTCTGGCCCGTGAGACTGGCGCGGATCATCTCGATTGGGACACGGTTCTCCTTGAGCACGGCGTCGTGGAACGCGCGGTTCGTCATCTTGCCGGAATCGACGAGCTCACGGCGCAGGGCGCGCAATTGCAGCCCGCCCAGCATGTAAGCGGCCTGGTAAAGAGGCGGGTAGCTGCCGTTGAACGAGCGGCGGACCTCGGCCGCGGCGTTATCGCGCTCGTGCCCCACGCGGTCCACCAGGAAATCCACCGCCTGCTGCGGGGTCATCGTGCCCAGGTGGAAACTCAGCGAGAAGATGATGCGCGCGCAGCGGTGCATGCGCCAGAACAGCATGCCCACGCGGTCCTCCGGAGATCTTGCGAAGTTCATATCCCACAGCAGCATTTCCCAGTAGAGCGCCCAGCCTTCCGTGAGGAACGCGGTGCTGAACGGAGCGCGATAGGCGCGGTAGCGGGCGGCCATGAAGCCTTGCAAGTTATGGCCGGGGATCAGCTCGTGGAACACGGTGGCGCGCGAGAAATGGATATTGTTCCCGCGCATGCTCATTTCCTTTTGCTCCTGCGTCATGGTGCTGGTGGGGAAGGAAACGGTGATTGTTTCGCCGCCGGTGAAGAAGGGGTTCACGAGTTGCCGCTCGGGCGACATCATCTCCATTCGCCAGGCGCGGCTGGCCAGCTCGGGCACCGTAACCAGGTCGTGTTTCTTGACGTAGTCCTCGGCCTCCAGGGCCAGCTCGCGGATGAGCTGCGGCTGGCGCCCCGGCTCCACGTGCAGCGTCTTCACCTTCTCCAGCGCCTTCTTCCAGTCGTCGCCAAAGCCCATCTCGCGCGAGGCCTTTTTCATCTCCTGCTCGCACCAGGCGAACTCGCGGTTGGCGAGCCTGACCAGTTCCTCGGGGGTGTAGGGAATCATCTCGTAAGCCAGGTCGTTGAGCAGCGCCTGGCGGCCGATGGGATTGCCGATCAGCGCCTCGGGATCGTCCGGCTTCATGCCCGCAATGCGCTCGGTGAGGTACGAGGCGTAACCCTGCAGGCTCTTGTCGGCCGCCTTGTAAGGCTCACCCACCCACCAGGTGAACACCGGATCGTAACCGTTGTAGAAATTGAACCAGTTGCGGAGGACAGTGCGCAGGCTGTTGACGGTTGCCCCGGCGCGGGCGGCCACAGTCTTCCGGCGGGTGGCGTCGGCCTTGGCATCGCCCTTCGAGCCGCTTTCGACGGCCTGGCGCGCCTTCTCGATATCCTTGACCAGCGCGGTGAGCGTGGACGCAACCTTTGCGGCGTCAATGGGGTCGAGCCGCCTCCGCGAATCGTCCAATCCCATGATGGTTGCCGCGAACGGGCACATGGGCGCCGCCTCATCCCAGTCTTTGGCCCGCAGTTCGACGTCGCCCAGCTCGTGATTGAGGAGATTGCGGAACAGCAGACAGTCGATGCGGCCGTCCTGCGAGAGCGCGTCGAAAACCAGCGAATCGAGGCGCTTCAGCCAATCGGAGTAGAAGCGGCGCATCCGCTCGCGGCGCTCGGGCCAGGAGTCGATCAAGGAGAAACGGCTGGAGACGCCCGGGGCGCCGCCACCTTCCCCGCGAGCCCCCCCGAACCCGCCGCCGCCCAAGCCCAGCCGCCCGAACCCGCCGCCTTCAGAGAACAAGCGCTGCAGGCTGATCCGGTCGGCCACGTAGCGCTCGATGAGCGGCGCTATCTCACTCTGCGTCAACTCCAGCTCGCCCGATTCCGGCGCCGGCTGCAGCTTCATCATCTGCGCCGCCGGCAGCGCGGCGGGGGCTTTCTTCGATTGTGCCGCGATCGGTGCCCAGGGGACGAGCGCGAAAAAAAACAATAAAACGATCATGCAGAAGCGCTTCACGGTGGTGTTCACTTTCGAACCTCCCGAGGCGGCGGACTGAAGCGGCTGTGCCGGCCATAGGCGGCCGCGGCCTGCGACGCAGCCCGAACCCGCGTGCGCCGCGTACGCTATCACAGTTCCGCCCTGGTGTGTAAGCGTGCTCATGGAAGCCGCCCGTGGTGAATTGCCCTCGGCGCCTGGCGCTAGTCCGCTGACCGGTTGCGTTTGTGCCAGAGCCGCGAGCGTCAGCGAGCGGGTGCCCGCGCAGCGCATGGGCTCGGGTATCCTGCGGGAGCACCCGCTCGCTGACGCTCGCGGCTCTGTTGCGGCGATTCACACATTTCTAGCTGGTCAGAGAACTAGTCCGCCCGGATCATGCGGATGCCGAAGACCGGGCCGACCCCGTTCTCATCGGCGGCTTCGAAGCGCACGGTCACTTTTTGCCTGCCCTGAACCAGTTCGGCGGGAATCGGGTACTGCACGTCGAAGAATCGGGCCGGGCTGCTGCGCTGAACGGTCTGCTCGGCCACGCGCCGGCCATCAACCAGGATTTGGAAGCTGGTCGGCGGCCTGCGCTGCTCGCCGCTGAAGTAGGTGACGACCAGCGCTATCGGATTGGCCGGCTCGACGGGCAGGTCGAAGGAGAACCAGGCGCTTCCCCGGCGGCCCGCACGCTCGTTGACCCGCTCCACCGTTGCGCGCTCACCCTGAAAATTAAAATCGCGCTCCGGCTGCATTTCGCCGGGCTGGAAGAAGGCGACGGTGGCGGCCTGGAGCTTGCGCAGTCGCTCCTGTTCGGCTGCGTATTCCTCTTTTTTCCGCTCCCATTCCGGCGGCGTGAACAGGTCCCAGTACACGGCGTACGTTCGCCGGTGCAGGCGGTAGAAAGGAACGAGCGCGACATCGTTTGCGGCGCCGCCGGCTCCCGGCATGCGAACAACGCCATCGGTGCGAAACTGGCCGGGCTTGCCGGCAACAGGCTTCAACCATTGCGCCACCGGCTGCTCGGCCGTCACGAAAACAGGCGGGATGATCTGCGGCGGTCGAGCGGCTCCCCCACCGGAAGCGACGCCGGGCGGGCCTTCGCGCGCCGGGGGCTCGGGGCCGAGGTCGCCGGCCAGCACCAGCGGGCCCCACATGATGGCGGCCAGGCGGGGATTGTCGGCCGCGGCTTCCAGACGAAGCGTCTTCGGCAGCGTCAATTCCACCCTGTCGCCGCTCTTCCAGGTTCGTTTCAACTCCAGGTAGTAACTGGACCGCTGCGCCGGTTGTGCAGGGAAGCGCCGCGCGCCGGGACGGCTGCCTGCCGCTGCCAGGGCCTTTGCGGCGGCCGCCTCGGGATCGAGCACGTCGTCCGGCACGGCCTCGCCGTTCACTTTTACCGCGAAACCGTCGCCGGCCCAGAAGGGCCGCCGCAACGCCAGCGCGAACTCTTTTGGCGCACGGAGCGTGAGCTTGATTTTCACGGACTCGCCTTCCGGAAAATCGGTCTCCGTTTCCAGCTTCACGCCCGCCTCGGCCCACTCCGCGGCTGACGGCGCATAGAGGTTCAACCAAAGCTTGCCGCCCGATTCGTAATAGATGCCGTCGCCGTGGAGCGCGTGGCTCTCCATCCCCGACCCCACGCAGCAGGTGAAACTGCGGAGCATGCCGGCGTACTCGTGCCGCACGGCGTGTCCCACCGGCACCATGTAGCAGGTGCGGCCGTCCTCGGGATCGATGGAGGCAAGCACGTGGTTGAACAGGGCGCGCTCGTGGAAATCGGCATAGTGGGCATCGGGCCACAGCGCGAAGAGCCGCCGCGTCAGCTTCAGCATGTTGTAGATGTTGCACGACTCGGCGGTGCGCCCATCGACAAAGTCGGTGAACCGGTCGGGTTCGCCGAAATGTTCGTCCTTGCCGTGACCGCCGGTGGCGAAGGTATGGTGTTGCGCCACGCGGTCCCAGAAGAAGCTCGCGGCCACCAGGTCATCGGGGGTGGCGGCGTAAGAAAAGCGAGCGGCGGAGCCAATCAGCTTGGGCACGGCGGTGTTGCCGTGCTTGCCCGCGAGGTTGTCCTGGTGGCGTTTGAGCGGATCGACGAAGGCGCGGTGTTCGAATTTCCAGGAAAGGTCCAGCCAGCGCTTGTCGCCCGTATCGGCGTAAAGATCGGCCAACACTTCGTTCATGCCGCCGAACTCGGTGTTCAGCATGCGTTGGATCTGTCCGTCATCCAGCTTGGAAAGGACCCGCTCAGCCCATGCAGCGTATTTGATCTCCACCTCGAGGGCGGTGCGGTTACCGGTATGGCGCCAGGCATCGCGCAGGCCGGCGTACGTTTTATGCAGCACGTACCACGGCGACCAGAGGCCGTTCAGGTCGAAGCCGCCGGAGCGGATGTCGCCGCGCGCCACCGCTTCCCAGCATTCGCGGCCCTTCTCCAGCGCACTCAGGTATCCGTCGCCGTGCTTGTCCTGGACTTCCTTGAATTCGGCGACGATGTAGTCGGCGCGCTGCTTGAAGCGCGCGTCGCCGGTGGCCGACCACATCAGGCTCACGGCCGATAGATAGTGGCCGGCAATGTGGCCGGTGAGGTTGCGGCCGCCTCCGTCCCAACCTCCGTACGGTTCAGCCTTTTGCTGCAGGCCGGCGCGCTGGCGATAGTAAGCCAGCATCCGGTCGGGCTCCAGTTCCAGCAGATAGCGGGCGTCGAGGTCCTGGGCATGCTTGAGGGGTCCGCCGAGCAATCGCACGCTCTTTAGCGGAAGAGGCCGCGCCGGAGCAGGGTTCACCGCGACCGGTTTTGGTTGAGCCCCGGCCGCCTGGGGCGTGCGCTGTGCCATCGCCTGGAGCGGCAGCGCCGCCCCGGCCGCGCCGAGGACCGCACGCCGCGTAATGCCATGCTTCTGTTTCATCGCCATCTCCTGCCTCGGCTGAAATTGGAGTGTTCTCCGTTATTGTAGCGGCGAACACTCCAATTTCGGCTGAGGCAAGACACCTGGCGGCCGGACGCCGGGGGCACAGCATTGACAGGCCGGCGGTGACACGTTACCGTGAGCAGGCGCCAGCGCTTATACCCGTGGTGAATCCCCCGGCCGGTCACCAAGGAGAAACACATGAGACTCAGAGAGGTCTTCTGCCGAACAGCGCTCGTTTGCTGTTTCCTGTTCCTGCCGCTGATGATGCGGGCGCAAGGCACCAAGGCTGATTACGAGCGCGCCAACGGAATTCGCGAGAAGTACCAGGCCCTGGCCGTCAACGTTCCCGAAAGAGCCAACTGGATTGAGGGCACCAGCCGTTTCTGGTACCGAAAATCGGTCCAGGGCGGGAACCAATTCATGCTCGCCGATGCCGCCACGCTGGCCAAGGAGCCGGCCTTCGACCACGACAAGCTGGCCGCGGCGCTTTCCAAAGCGGCGGGCGAAAAGTACGAGGCCTTGAAACTGCCGTTCCAGTTCATCTCCTTCGTGAACAGCCAGAAGGCGGTGGAATTTTCCGTGGGCGATTCCCGGTGGCAGGTAGACCTCACCGACTACACCTGCAAGAAGGCGGGCGAACCCACCGGCCCATCCGGGTTCCGGCGGCGCGGCACGGGGATGGGAACGCCGGTACCGATCGGCAGCGCGCCCGCCGCCCAACCGCCGGAGCAGCCCCGCCCGTCGCCCGACGGCAAGTGGGAAGCCATCATTCAGAATTACAACGTCTTTGTCCGTGCCACGCCGAAAGGGGGCCGCCCTGGGAGCGCGGGCGGGATCCCGCAGGGCGGGACGCCCCCAGGCGAAGCCTTCCCGCTGAGCTTTGATGGTTCGGAAGGCAATTACTACCGGCTGAGCTCGATGGCCTGGTCGCCGGATTCCAAGAAGCTCGCCGTTTATCGCCTGCGCCCCGGCTATCACCGCAAGATCTACTACGTCGAATCGTCTCCGGCCGACCAACTGCAGCCCAAGTATTCGAGCATGGAATACGAGAAGCCGGGCGATGCGCTCGACCTTCAACAGCCGGTCCTCTTCGACGTCGCAGACAAGAGGGCGACGGTCATCGATGACCGGCTGTTCCCCAACCCCTACCAGTTGTCGCGCCTGGAGTGGCGGAAAGACGGCCGCGCCTTCACCTTCGAATACAACCAGCGCGGCCACCAGGTGTACCGCGTGATCGAGGTCGGCGCCATGGACGGGCAGGCCCGCGCCATCATCAGCGAAGAGCCCAAGACCTTCTTCTGCTATTCGGGCAAGAAGTACCGCTACGACGCCGCCGACGGCAAGGAGATGGTCTGGATGTCGGAGCGCGACGGCTGGAACCACCTGTACCTTTACGACGGTGCAACCGGCGCGGTGAAGAACCAGATCACGAAGGGCAACTGGGTGGTCCGTGGAGTCGAGAAGGTCGATGAGGACAAACGGCAGATCTGGTTCCGCGCCAGCGGCATGTACCCGGGCAAGGACCCCTATTTCGTGCATTACTACCGGATCAACTTCGACGGGACGGGCTTGACCGCGCTGACCGGCGCCGACGCCAACCACGCCGTAAGCTTCTCGCCGGACATGAAGTATTACACCGACACCTGGTCGCGCGGCGATCTGCCGCCCGTTTCCGAGCTGCGGCGCGTCGAAGACCGCAAGACGATTGCCGAACTGGAGCACGTTGACATTCAGGAACTGGGGAAGGCGGGCTGGCGCGCTCCGGAGGTGTTCACGGTGCCCGGCCGCGACGGCAAGACCGACATCTGGGGAATCATTACCCGCCCGTCGAACTTTGACCCCAAGAAGAAGTACCCGGTCGTTGAGTCGATCTACGCCGGGCCGCAAGATTCGTTTGTTCCCAAGTCCTTCAGCCCGTACAACCCCATGCAGTCGCTGGCTGAACTCGGCTTCATCGTGGTGCAGATCGACGGCATGGGGACGTCCAACCGGTCGAAGGCCTTTCACGATGTTTGCTGGAAGAACCTGGGCGACGCCGGGTTCCCCGACCGGATCCTGTGGCACAAGGCGGTGGCCGCAAAATACAGTTGCTACGACATCAGCCGCGTCGGCGTCTACGGCAACTCTGCCGGCGGGCAGAGTGCGTTAGGGGCGCTCTTGTTTCACCCCGAGTTCTATAAGGTCGCCGTGGCATCGGCCGGCTGCCATGACAACCGGATGGACAAGATCTGGTGGAACGAACAGTGGATGGGGTGGCCGCTCGGTCCCGAGTACGCCATTTCGTCCAACGTCGATAATGCCTGGCGGCTGAAGGGCAAGCTTCTGCTGTCGGTTGGGGAGATGGATACCAATGTCGATCCGGCCTCCACCATGCAGGTGGTGAACGCCCTGATCAAAGCCGACAAGGTGTTCGACCTCATCGTTCTGCCTGGGCAAGGGCATGGGCCCGGCGGGGCCTATGGGGAAAGGAAGCGCTACGACTTTTTCGTGCACCATCTGCTGGGCGTCGAACCGCCCGACTGGAATCAGGAGCGTAGGGGTTCACAGTAGCCCACGACCACTTGCGGCACCTTTCCATAAACCGGCGTCAATGACTCGCTGCTCGGCAAGTGCCTGGTCGAAAGCTTCACCCTCTTGCCTGGTCCACGAACCAGCCAGGAAATCCAGATCGTGATGCCGCGTCGTGTGGCGCTTCGCGCCCGTCACGCCGAGCCTCTCCTCGATCAGACCGATCACGGCCTTGTTCAAGCTGGTCCGCTCCTTCTCGGCCTTGCGGCGGATGGCTCGGACCACTTCTGGAGGTATGTTTCGGATCGTGATTGCCTTCATGCCGCCCCAGACGAACTCTATCATGCGTGCATCAATATGATGCAAACACTGCTGCCCTGAAAATGCGACCTTGCAGTGGCGGCGTCCCGCCGTCCGCCGCGGCGGATAGCGCCGGCGTCCCGCCGGTAAGCCCTAATGGCTTGCGGTCGCCGTCTGGTACCGGCGAGACGCCGGCGCTACATCCGGCGCGCGAGACGCGCGCTCGCCCTTGTCATGGTTTCTCGGTGGTCGCTGCGGCGACCATGGGCGACTGCTCTGTTAATGTTCGTTGCCCCATGACAGCGAAAAGCGACAGTCCTTCCATGGCCCTGCGGTCGGACCGATACGCCCGGAACATTGCGGCCTACAGACTCCTTTATCCCCTAAAAACAGGTGCAACGCAACTCTTTCATTTTCAGTACTTTGCGAGCAACGCCGAAGGGCTGCCGCTTCTTTCCCGGCCCGTAAGGCCTTTGTCGCCAATGACATACGCATGATCTCGACCGCCACCTGCTAATACAGGTGATAAGCAGGCAAAGCAGCCAAAACCGTCTCCAAATCGAATTGTCAAGGAACGGGGTCGGCGTCCCGGCGCCGCCCCGCGCGCATTCCGCTATCGACCATTACCTGCGCGATTTCATTTAGCTATAATGAGG
>JAPKYU010000687.1 GCA_026394175.1 Acidobacteriota bacterium
CACTGGCGGTGCTGGCCGTGTTCGTGCTTCGCGCGCGGCGGCCCGACCTGCCGCGCCCCTACCGCGTTCCGGGGTACCCGTTGGTGCCCGCGCTGTACGTCGCCGCCTCGGTGTGGATGGGGATCTTCACGGTGCGGGGCCGGCCCAAGGAGTCGCTGATGGGCCTGCTGACGGTGGCCGCCGGCCTCCCCGTCTATTGGTGGATGCGGCGGAAATGAATTGCGGATTGCGGCTCTCGGATTGCGGATTTTGAGGGGAGCCGAATGGGCAATCTGTAAAAACGGCGTTCCCCACGACAGGGGGCTGGCGAGAGGGGCCGCTTTTCCGATATAATTGTTTGTTTCCAGTCCAGGAGGAAGACGCCGAAGTATGTATGCGATCATAAAAACAGGCGGCAAGCAGTATAAAGTCGCGCCGGGGGATGTGATTGAGGTGGAGAAACTGGGCGGCGAACAGGGCCAGGGCGTGGAGTTTCCGGCGCTGGCCGTGGCCGCCGACAATGAGCCGATGCGTGCCGGCAAGGATGCCGCGGCGCGGGTGACGGGCGTGATCCTGGGCGCGGCACGCGGGGAGAAGATCAAGGTCTTCAAGTTCAAGCGCAAAAAGCAGTACAAGCGCCTGACCGGACACCGGCAGCAATTGACCCGCGTTCAGATCAACGAAATCCTGATGTAGGGGCGGCCTTTATGGCCGCCCGGCGAACGAAGAGAAACCAGTTATGGCACATAAAAAAGGTCTTGGCAGCTCCCGCAACGGGCGCGACTCGCGGGCGCAGCGGCTGGGCGTGAAGGTGTTTGGCGGCCAGGTGGTGCCCGGCGGCTCCATCATCGTTCGCCAGCGGGGCACCCGTATCAAGCCCGGCGAGAACGTGGGCTGGGGCAAGGACGACACGCTGTTTGCAAAAGTCAGCGGGCGCGTCGAGTTCATGGAGCGCGGACGCGCCGGCAAGTTCGTGCACGTGCGGCTCCTGGCATAAGAAGTGCGGAGTGCGGAATGCGGATTGCCAAGCCCATTTTCACTTCGCATTCCGAATTCCGCACTCCGCATTCCATCCCCATGTTCATCGATGAGGCACACATCCGTGTCAAAGCCGGAGACGGCGGCAATGGGTGTGTTGCTTTCCGGCGCGAGAAGTACGTGCCGCGGGGCGGTCCCAGCGGCGGAGACGGCGGCGGCGGCGGCGACGTTTGGATGGAAGCCAGCCAGCAGCACAATACCCTGATTCATTTCCGCTTCAATCCCGAACACAAGGCCGAACGCGGCCGGCACGGCGAGGGCAGCAATCGCAGCGGGCGGCGCGGCCAGGACGTGGTGCTGCGGGTGCCGGTGGGCACCGTGGTGTACGACGACAAGGGCGGCGAGAAGGTCCACGACTTCACCCAGCCCGGCGAGCGCCTCCTGGTGGCCCGCGGCGGCCGCGGGGGCCGCGGCAACGCCCACTTCGCCACTTCCACGCACCAGGCGCCGCGCGAACACGAGTTGGGCTTCCCGGGCCGGGAGCGCTGGCTGCGGCTGGAACTGAAGCTGCTTGCCGACGTCGGCCTGGTGGGCTTCCCCAACGTCGGCAAATCGACGCTGATCTCCCGCATTTCGGCCGCCCGTCCCAAAATCGCCGACTACCCGTTTACCACGCTGGAGCCGAACCTCGGCGTGGTGACCACGCCGGATGAGCGGAGCTACGTGGTGGCCGACATTCCGGGGTTGATCGAGGGCGCGCACCACGGCGCGGGGCTGGGCACGCAGTTTCTGCGGCACATCGTGCGCACCCGCCTGCTGGCCCACCTGATCGACCTCAGCGAAAGCAGCGGGCGCGAACCGGTCAGCGATTTCCATGTCATCCAGTCGGAACTGGCCCAGTTTGATGCCGCGCTGGCCGCCAAGCCCATGGTCATCATCGCATCGAAACTCGACGTCATCGAGGACCCGTCGCGGCTCGAAGCGCTGCGCGCCTTTTGCGCCGGGCGCGGCCTGGAGCTGTATGCCGTTTCGGCGGTGACCGGCGCAGGGGTCGAGGCCCTGAAGCTGGCCCTGGCCGACAAACTGAATTCCTTGCGCAGTCGAGAGACGAGCGAGGAGGCGAGTTAAGAGTTATGAGTTAAGAGTTATGAGTTGACCACGGCTCGGGCCCGCCTTTAACTCTTAACTCTTAACTCTTAGCTCTTAACTATGAACATTGCGATTTTCGGCGGAACGTTTGACCCCATCCACTGCGGGCATTTGGCCGCGGCGGAAGCGGCGCGCGACTGGTTCGGGCTGGACCGGGTCTGCTTCGTGCCCGCCGGCCACCCGCCGCACCGGCCCGGCGAACGCCTGACCGCTTTCGAACACCGCTATGCCATGGTGGCGCTGGCGTGCGCCGGGGAGCCGGCGTTTGTTCCCTCGCTGGCCGAGGCCCCGTCGGACCAGGCGCCGAATTATTCGATCACCACGGTTCGCCGGTTCCGCCGCCGGCTGAAACCCGGCGACCGGCTGTTCTTCCTCATCGGCGCGGATGCTTTCCTGGAGCTGCGCACCTGGCATCAATGGCGCGCGCTGTTGACGGCGGCCGAATTCATCATCGTCAGCCGTCCGGGTTTTCCGCTGGAGCTGGTGGCGCAGGTGTTTCCGGCCGGCATGCTCCGCTGGCACCGCGCCGCGGAGGCAGGGGCGCGGCGAGGCGTTCCGCCGCTGCAAGTCGAGGAATTCAGGTTGCGCGGCGGCGGCGCCTGGGTGCTGGCCGGCGTTTCCGAGCCGGTGTCGGCCACCGACATCCGCCTCCGGGCACGCCGCCGCCAGAGCCTGGCGGGGCTGGTGCCCGAGGCCGTTGCCGTGTATATTGCGCAACAGCATCTCTACGGCCGTGCAGCAGCCGGGTTCCGAGTGCCGTGCCCGTCTCGCCAGGCCCGAGGAATGAAGGAGGAATGATCAAGGAACTACAAACCGTCATCGAAGCGGCACACGCCAAAAAGGCCATCGAGCCGGCGGCGCTGGAAGTGAAAGGTGTCTGCTCGTTCACCGATTACTTTTTGCTGTTCTCCGGGGCAAACTCCAAGCACGTCCAGGCCATCAGCGACGAGATCGAGTTGCGGCTGAAGCGCCAGGGGACGCCGGCCCACCATATCGAGGGCTACAGCCAGGCCGAATGGGTGCTGATGGACTACTTCGATTTTGTCGTTCATATCTTTTCCGAGAAGGCGCGTTTGTATTACGATTTGGAGCGCCTGTGGCGGGCGGCCCGCCGGCTGCCCGTCGAAC
Organism: Acidobacteriota bacterium; assembly: GCA_026394175.1. Taxonomy (GTDB): domain Bacteria; phylum Acidobacteriota; class Terriglobia; order JAJPHL01; family JAPKYU01; genus JAPKYU01. Next base: position 3,235 of record JAPKYU010000687.1, read on the forward strand.
CGGAAGCGCCATGAGGAGCGCCCTCCATCCAATTCGGCCGTGGGCTGCGGGCTGGCGGCTGTGGGCGCAAGCGGTGCGGCCGCCAGGGTCCCTCTTGTTACAGCGTAGATCCCACGGCCCACAGCCTACAGCCTACAGTCTGCAGCCAGCCGGGAGGAGGTGCTGATGCCCGCCCCGCAGCCCGCCCTCGATCCCGTGGTGCTCAAGTTGTGGACCGCGGTCGATCCCCACTCGCTGAAGGTCATGGAGCTGGCCCGCAAGGTGGCCGGGACCGCGGCCACGGTGTTGATCCGCGGCGAGAGCGGCACGGGCAAGGACCAACTCGCCCAACTGATCCACTACCTGAGCCCGGCCCGCGATCAGCCGTTTCTGAAGATCGACTGCGCCAGCCTCCCGGCCGAGCTGGTGGAGAGCGAGCTGTTCGGCCATGAGCGCGGCGCCTTCACCGGCGCCGAGTCGCTCAAGCGCGGCCGCCTGGAACTGGCCGGTAACGGCACCATCGTGCTGGACGAGGTGGCGGCGCTCACCGTGGCCGCGCAGGCCAAGCTGCTGCGGGTGATCGAGGAGAAGAAGTTCGAGCGGCTGGGCGGATCCGAGACGTTGCAGATCAGCGCCCGCCTGATTGCCCTGACCAATGCCGACCTGGAGCGGGCCGTCGCGCTCCGCCATCTGCGGGAGGACTTGTACTACCGTTTGAACGTCTTCCCGATTGTCGTCCCGCCGCTGCGCAACCGGCGGGCCGACATTCTGCCGCTGGCCCGCCATCTGCTGGAGAACATCTGCGCGCTGCACCGGCTGCCGAAGCAGTCGCTGTCTCCGGGCGCCGCCGCCGCCCTGGAAGCCTACGATTTTCCGGGGAACGTCCGGGAGCTGAAGAACATGCTGGAGCGGGCCGCCATCTTTGCGCCCGGGCAGGAGATCGGCGCCGATCTCTTCCCCGCTCACCTTGGCGGCCGGGAAAAGAAGGAGACGAAAACGACGCTCCAGGAGATGGAGCGTCAGTACATCGCCGAAGTGCTGGACTATACGCGAGGCAAGAAGACGCGGGCGGCGCAAATCCTGGGCATCAGCCGCAAGACGCTGCTGGAGAAGCGCAAGCGATACCACCTGGATTAGGCTACAGGCCACAGACTACAGGCTGCAGGCTGGCGCGTGCCAGCCACTGGCCTGCAGCCTGTGGCCTGCAGCCTGCAGCCTCCGATGAAACTCCGAGTGGCATATGTGGGCCGGCCGCGCAGCCGCGCGCTGAACCAGGCAGCGGCCGACTACGCCGCCCGCATCGCGCACTTTTGCGATTTCGCGCTGCGGGAATTACGCGAGGCCGGGGGGGCGCGCGTGAAGTTCCCGGGCGCGCTGTTGGTGGCGCTCGATCCCGCGGGCCGCGAGATCGACTCCGCCGCTTTCGCCGGACGCATCCAGCAATGGCGCGACAGCGGCGTCCGCGAAGTGGTTTTCCTGGTGGGCGGCGCCGAGGGTTTGCCCGGCAAGCTGCGCGCCGATTGCGAATTGCTTTCCCTTTCCCGCCTGACCATGCCGCACGAGCTGGCCCGCGTCGTGTTGCTGGAGCAGATTTACCGCGCCTTCACCATCCTTCATCACCACCCCTACCCGAAGTAACCCGCGGATTAGGCAGCCCGGCGGTGCTACCTGGGGGCCGACCGGTGATTGACTTCCACTTCCCTCCTGGGCCATTCTTCCTCGTCGGTCGGAAGAAGAAGGCTCTGCTGACGAGCAACCCGAACCCCCGGGTCGAGGCCGCATGAAGGGATGGAGCGAGACTGAGCTTGTGGAGCTGGTCCGGCGCCTGGGCAGCGCCGCCGCCCCGGGCATGCGCGTCGGAATCGGCGATGATGCGGCGGTGCTCGAGGTGCCCCGCGGCCAGGAGTTGCTGGTCACCACCGACCTGTTCGTGGAAGGGGTCCATTTCCGCCGCCGGTGGCTGCCGGCTGCGGCAGCCGGCCGCAGGGCTCTCTGCCGGGCTTTGAGCGATATTGCGGCCATGGGCGGGGAGCCGCGCTTCGCATTTCTCTCGCTGGCCGTTCCTTCGGCTTCCGGCCTCCAGCCTTCCGCCTCCTGGGTGCGCGGCTTCTTGCGCGGCTTCGCCGCTGCCGCCCGTTCCTTCCATGTCGCGCTGGCCGGCGGAGACACGGGTTCGTCGGGGAGCGGCGCGCTGCTGGCCGACGTGATCATTCTCGGGACGGCGCCGAAGGGAACCGCGGCGCTGCGGTCGGGCGCCCGTCCCGGCGATTTGCTGTTCGTATCGGGCCGGTTGGGCGCGCTGGCCGCCGCACTGGATTCCGGCCGGCGGCCTCCTCCCATTCATCCGCGCCTGGCGTTGGGCAAGCATCTGCGCAGCCATCGCCTGATCACGGCCATGATGGACCTCAGCGACGGCCTATCGACGGACCTTAATCGGCTGATCCGGGAGAGCGGCGTGGGCGCCGAAGTGGACATCGATCGCCTGCCGCTGGCCGGCACACTCCAGCAGGCGCTCCACGGCGGCGAGGATTACGAACTGCTGTTCACCGTGCCGGAAGCCGGGGCCGGCCGCCTGCCGCGCTCGATTGCCGGAGTTGCACTGACGTGCATCGGCCGCATCACCAGCGGCCGCGGCGCATGGCTGGTGGGTTCGCGTGGCCGCCGCCGGAGGCTATCGCCTGGCGGTTGGGAACATGCGGGAAACACCTGAATTAGAAGGTGGCCGCCAGATGCCGAGCGGATGTTTTGCCTGGCCTCGGTTGGGATCGGGTTTTGCGAGATACAGCTTGGCAGCGTGGGGCTGAGCCTAAAGTAAACGGCTGAATTCCTCGACCGTCAGACCCGCCTGACGGATCAGGCTGCGCATTGTCCCTTTCGCAAGCTCCCGGTGGTTGGGAATGGATAACCGGCGGTGGGGGGGACTCGTATGCCGCAAGATCATATGGCTGCCTTCCTGCTCGTCGAGTTCGTATCCGATCTTGCGAAAGGCCTTGGCTGCCTCCATGCCCGAGATGATCGGCAACTTCATCCGCCGGCAATCTCCACTACTTCTTCTTCGATGCCGGGCGGTATCGGCTCTCCATGTTTCCGCAGGCTCTTCAAATACCCGGTAATGGCCTCCTCGATGTTCTGGCGGGCTTCGGCTCGAGAGTACCCCTGCGAAATGCAGCCCGGCAGCGACGGGCAAGTCGCGACGAAGACACCGTCCTCATCCTGTTCAATATAGACCCGAACCTTCATGCTTGAATGCTAGCACAGGAGGCCAGCCGATGGCTTTGCCGAAGGATGGGCGGGCAGTCGCCGCGGCGATCCCGCTCATACGGCGGCGTTGTGGATTCGCGGCAGGCAGCGGCAGCACTGCAGGTGCTCCACCGGCCTTGGACTTTCCACCCGGCGGTGTGCTAGCCTGCGGCTGCAGGAGGAACTTTATGGCATTCTGTAGCAACTGTGGCGCGGCCCTGGCCGAAGGGGCTCGTTTTTGCGCACAGTGCGGAAAGGAACCAGGGAGCGCGCTCCCCGTGGATCCGGGCTACACGCCCGGCTCGGTCGCCGGCGGCCTCAGCCGCAATGTGGCCGGCCTGTTGTGCTATGTGGCGGGGCTCATTACCGGCGTGGTGTTCCTAATTCTGGAGCCTTACAACCACGATCCCTTCATCCGTTTCCACGCTTTTCAGTCGATCTTCTTCAGCGTCGCGGTGTTGGTGCTCGGCATCGTGCTGGGTTTCATTCCCGTGATCTGGCCGCTGCTGTATGCGGTGGTGTGCCTGGCGGCTCTTGTCATCTGGGTGCTGCTGATAGTTCAGGCGGCCCAGAACAAGAAATGGAAGCTGCCTGTGATCGGCGATCTGGCCGAGAAGCAGGCCGAGTAGGGTCCAGCCTGCGGCGGCGCGGCAGGAAGCGGCTCCCGAAACAGGCGCAGCGAATTGCATTTGCGCTGGAAGGGCCAAATCCGCGCCTGGGCAAGACGATTAAGGAGGTTCGCCTCAAGGCCGCCTCCGGCTTCCGCAATACCAAGGGTGAAACCACGCCGCAGAATCCGCTGCTGTTGAACGCGCTGAGCCTGGTGCGAAAAAGGACGCCGCCCACGAGCGCCGGCCGCAGGTGAACGGTAATAGCTGTTGCCTGGATCCCGGTTGATACGGGCGTGCGGCCAGGGGGCAGGTGGCACAGGCTTCCAGCTTGTGAGCGATCCGTCGGCCCCGGCCTGCTCGCGCGGCAATTGCCGTGGAGGCTGCGGTAGAGCTGGTAGCACGGCGGTAGCGGCATATCCGAGCTTTGCCATGGTAGACGAGAGGACAACATGAATCGCGTGCTGGCACTGGCGTTGAGCGCAGTGTTGATGCTCGCCGCATCCACGAGCGGCAAGGAACCGGGCGGCGACAACCCGGATATGTTCGGCGTGTGGTGGCGGGGCGGCCGCGGCGCCGCGGAACTGAAGAAACAGTGCCCCTGGATCAAGGGGGTGTTTGCAGGGATCCAGTGGAGCCAACTGGAGCCTGCCGGCGGCAAGTTCGACTGGCCCTTTTTCGACAAGACCTTCGCCGAATACGCCCATGCCGGCTTGTACATCCAGTTCATCGTCTTCGTGGGGCCGGACTCTCCGCGGTGGATCTACAGCGCCGGAGTGCCGGAGGTGAAGACCACGCCGACCTACAACCCGCGCGGCCAGCTTCACAAGTGGACCTACCCGTTCTACCTGAACGAAGATTACAAGCGCTACTACCACCGCATGATCCGTGAAGTGGCGGCACACATTGATACCCTGCCGGCCGAGGTCCGCAACAGGGTCGTCTGCATTCAGACTGCCGAAGGAACCACCGGAGACGAGGGCGGTTACAAGGGCGAACCGCTGGACAAGAGATACGAGCTGCCGGAGGCCCAGTGGCGGGCCTTCAAGTTCGAGACGTGGAAGCTCTTCGATAGCTTGTACCGGCCCAAGCGGCCCGTCGTCCACTTCCTCATCAACTCCGGCAACCGTGCCCAATACAACGAGTGGCTGAACCAGAACCTGCCGGACGCCTGGCGTAAGGCCGGCAACCCGGGGCACGGCTATCAACTCAACGACGAGAAGTTCATGATGGAGTTCTTCGACCCGCTCATCAACCACCCCGAAAGCGGAAGGC
>JAPKYU010000587.1 GCA_026394175.1 Acidobacteriota bacterium
AACCCGGCGGGGAGGCCGGAGGGCAGCCGCCACCGCGCCAGCGTGCTGGCCGAAGCGCTGCTTGACGGACGCGTGGAGGCATTGACCGAAAAGGCGGTCGAGATGGCGCTGGCCGGCGATGTGATGGCGCTTCGACTTTGCCTGGAGCGCCTGCTTCCGGTGCGCCGGGAACGGCACCTCACCATGACCCTGCCCGCCCCGGTAACGGCCGCCGACATCACCGCGGGCTTCGTCCGGGTGGTGGAGGCTCTTGCCAGCGGGGATTTGACGCCCTCGGAAACCTCTTCCGTGGCGGAGTTGCTGGAGAGCGCCCGCCGGGCGATCGAAACCACCGACCTGGCTCGGCGAATCGCGGAGCTCGAACAGCGTCTAGAGGGGGGAGAGCAGCATGAGGCTGGAGCGCACAATTGACCGGCTGAGCAAGAAGGCGCCACGGCGGCCCGTGACTTGGCAAGTGAGCCGGGTCCAACCCAAAACCGGCCGGATTCTCTAGAGAAAACCAGTGGTAGTAGGGGCTGCGGGAAGGCAGCGCTCCAACGGATCAGCGGCGCAAACGCGGGGGAAGCACCTGGCGCGCCGACGAGGCCGGCGGCGGCGAGAACGGATACAGGTCCGGAACCACGACAATCTCGGTGGTGAATTTCAGCGGGAACGACCGCCCGGTCGGGTAGGTCAGTTCCAGCATGAACGCCGTGTAGCCTTGCGCCGGTTTGGGCACGCGCACCGAATAGATGCCGTGCGCGCCGTCCACCGTGGCGCTGGTCCAGACCGGGCCGATGGTCATCAGGCGGAAATCGCGCGCCTGGGGATTGGTGGCCTGCCACAGGCGCACCTCTGACGGCCTATCGATGGTCTTCAGCAGAATGGAGCCGTCGCCGCGGTCGGCCCGCCAGTAAAACCGCGGGCGCGGTGTGCCCGCCTGGATGGCTTCAAACCAGGCCAGGATTCCGGTCAGCGTCTCGGTGGACACCAGCGAATGGTCGGTGTTCGGCACATAGCGCAAATACTTCTCGCCGGGCAGGTCGTTGAAGTAGAACTGCGCCGAATCGGGCAGGAAAAACTGGTCGCCCGTGGAATTCACCAGGTACTTGGGCAGGGTGAAGCGCTCGCGGTAGGTGTAGGGGTCTTCAATCTCGAATAGCGCGTCGATCTGGGGCGTGCCCAGCCAGCCCATGATGCCGGCAGCCACGTAGTCCTGGATGGCGGGCGACCAGAAGCCGTAGGCGCGCCAGTGGTGGACGAAGGATTGTTCCAGGTTGAGACAATCGGCGACCATGGGGACGATGGCCACCACGCGCGGATCGACGGCCGCCGTGGTCCAGGTGGTCCAGCCCCGCTTGGATGCGCCGCCCACGACGAAACGACTGACGGTGATCTTGCCTCCGGCGTCGCCGGCGAGAAAGCTGGTGACGGCGTCCATGGCCCGGACCGCGGCCTTGGTCATGGGCAGGCGGGCCGGCCAGCGCTCGTCATTGGTGCGCAGGAAGCGGTCCCAGGTGTAGGCGATCAAGGCGTCTTCACTGCGCGAAATGCTCTCGCCGGCGAAGCGCAGCGGCTGGTTGGGCACCATTTGCAGGTCGGCGACCACGGCGCCGCTGTCGAGCGCCATGGAGGCCAGCAGCGGGTCGGGGCCGGCCGGCGCCCTGCCGCCGTTCGATCCTCCGTCGATGAACAGCAAGGCGGTGGCGCTGGTGACGCGCTCGGGGCGGGTGATCACCAGCCAGTGCCGCCACTCGGTCCGGTCCACCTCGGCGCTGGTCAGCCAGTTCTGCGAGACCATCTCCAGCACGTAGTAGTTGAGTCCCAAGGCCGATCCGGAGCCGACGAGCTGGTAGCGGTACGAGGAGTCGGGTGCTTCGACATAGCGATCCAGCGCCGTGTAGACGCCGGTATCGGCCGACGCCAGGCTGCAGGCCAGCAGGAAGATGAACAGCACCTGTTTTTTCACGGCCATAATTCACCACCGGGGCCGCGAGACCCTCAGGCGCCAAGCGTATCATTTCCCGCCGCTCGTGTCGCAGCGCGCAGGACTCGGCACTCGGCGTTTAGCGGCTAACTGCTCGATCAGAGCGGAAAGATCGGAGGGATCGACGGGCTTGGTGGCGTGGGCGTCGTAACCGGCTGCCTTTGCTTTCTCGATGTCGCTGCTCATGCCGAAACCGGTCAGAGCAATGGCTGGGGTGGCGGCCAGTTCGGGCAACTGGCGCAGGCGGCGGATGAATTCGTAGCCATCCATCCCGGGCATGCGGATGTCGGAGATGATCACGTCCGGATGCTTGCGCAGGGCTACATCCAGGCCGGTCTCTCCTCCCTCCGCCGTGAGTACGGAGTATCCAATGGCTTCCAGTTCCAGCCGCAGCAGGCGGAGGATGTCGTGCGAGTCTTCGATCACCAGGACGCGGAGGCCGGTGGGGGCGGGCGCGGCGGCCACCGGGCGGCCGGCCGGTTCCCGCTCGGCGCTTTGCGGCGCGGCCAGGGGCAGGCGCAGCCGGAAGGTGCTTCCGCACCCCGGTCCCTGACTTTCCGCGCTGATCGAGCCGCCATGCAAATTGACGATCTGGTGCACCACCGCCAGCCCCACTCCCAGCCCCGACTCCGATTGGAGCCAGGCGGAAGAGCCCTGCCGGAAGGGCTCGAAGATTTGGTTCAGAAAATCGGAAGCGATCCCGATGCCGGTGTCCTGAACTTCGAGGATGGCGGCGTCGTGCAGGGCATGGGAACTGATCCACACCAGGCCGCCGGTGTCGGTGTATTTGACGGCGTTGGTCAGCAGGTTCATCACCACCTGTTGCAGGCGCGTCCGGTCGCCCCACACGCGCAGGGTCAGCGGGGCGAACTGGACCAGGAATTTCAGCCCCTTGGCGTGGGCCATTTCCCGGACCGCCTCGATGGAAGCCTCCGCCACCTGGTTCAGGTCCACCAGTTCCCGCTCGAGCTTGATCTTGTGCTCGGAGATGCGGGCCACGTCCAGGCAGTCGGAAACGATGCGCTCGATGTTGTGGGCGTTGCGCTCCAGCGATTTGATGCCTTCGCTGATCAGCGGGTCCTGCGTCAGAGCCTTCTGGC
>JAPKYU010000215.1 GCA_026394175.1 Acidobacteriota bacterium
GTGCCCGGACGGCAAAAGGAAGGGCAAAGGGGATGTAAAAAGGTAGCGGGGAACGAAAGAGGCCGCGGAAAGGCCCCGCGCACAGGGCGCGCAGAGGTGGCCAAGCTGCGTGCAGGCCAATTTCTTCACAGCTTCAAAGCCATTCCGCACAGCAGGGCGGCAGAGCCGCCAAGCGGTGAGAAATTCAGGCTAACACCTGGCACCTGACATCTGACACCTGCTACAATGCGCAGTCATGTCTGTCTTTGCCACCGTCCCGGCGCAGGCGGAGACACAGCCGCGGGCCCGACCGGGTGAAGAGCGTTGTGCCGCGCTCGATGCCTACCGCGGCCTGATCATGCTGCTGCTGGTCTCGAGCGGCTTCGGTTTCCGCTCGGTGGCCAGCCAACCATGGCTGAGCTGGCTGGCCGTTCAGTTCGACCACGTCCCGTGGGAAGGCGCCGTCTTCTGGGACATGATCCAGCCGGCATTCATGTTCATCGTGGGCGTGGCCATGCCGTTCGCGCTGGCGCGCCGCGTGGACCAGGGGGCCGGCGGGCGGCAGCTCTGGGCGCACGTCTCGCTGCGCGCGTTGCGCCTGGTGTTGCTGAGCCAGATCCTGATGTGCATCTCGGCCAACCGGCTGCACTTCCAGTTGATCAACGTGCTCTCCCAGATCGCCTTCACCTACTTCCTCTGCTTCGCCATCATGCAGTTGCGGCTGCGCTACCAGTTTGTGGCGGCAGCCGCGATTCTGGCCGGCCACTGGCTGCTGTTCGTTCTGTTCCCCGGCCCGGACGGGGCCTTCTCGCGCACCGACAACATCGGGGCGGTCATCGACCGCGCCTGGCTGGGCAGGAACTACCCCGGCTACTACGTCACCATCAACTTCCTCTGCAGCACGGTGACTACTTTGTCCGGCGCCTGGGCCGGAATGCTGCTGCGCAGCGGCCTGGCGCAGCGCGTGAAGATATTTGGCCTGGCCCAGGCGGCGGCCGGCTGTTTCGCCGCCGGGTTGCTGCTGGGGTTGTGGAATCCCGTGGTCAAGCGGCTCTGGACCGTCTCCTTCACCTTTTACAGCGCCGGCTGGGTCCTGCTCCTGATGCTGGTGCTCTACTGGCTGATGGACGTGCGCGGCTATCGGCGCTTTGCCTTCCCGTTGACCGTGGTGGGCATGAATTCCATCTTCATCTACTCCCTCGAACAGGTGCTGCGGGGCTGGATCAACCGGGCGCTCGGCGTCTTCACGGGAAACTTCAGCTTTATCGGCGCGCTCGCTCCGCTGGCCCAGTCGTGCGCCGTGCTGCTGGTGATGTGGTCGCTCTGCTACTGGCTCTACCGCCGCCGCATTTTTTTCAAACTGTAAACCGCCAAACCAGCCGGGTGTCTGGGCGATAATGTAGAGGCGACGCTGGTGGTCCCTATCACTTAATTCTCGCGTTGGAGCCGCGGAGCGGCGACTGAACTTAGCCCAGCACTTCAGTGCTGGGTACCGAGCGGAATGGGGACCGAGTCCCGTAGGGCCGGCTGAACGGCTGTGCCATCGCGCATTTCAGCCGGCCCTCCGGGACTGCAACGTGGTCGCGCTCGATACCCAGCGTTGAAACGCTGGGCTATCTTCAGTCGCCGCTACGCGGCTTTGCGCCGAAAAGTAAAAAACATCGACGCTGGTGGTCACCCTGTGCGGGCCTGGATTGGAATGAGCTACAAGGTCAAAGAGATTTTCTACACGCTGCAAGGGGAAGGCGCGAACACGGGCCGCCCGGCGGTGTTCTGCCGGTTTGCGGGCTGCAACCTATGGTCGGGGCGCGAGGAAGACCGCGCCGCTGCTGTCTGCGGTTTCTGTGATACCGATTTTGCAGACACGGACGGACCGGGCGGCGGCTCGTTCCACTCGGCGGAGCAACTGGCCGAGGCGGTGGCGGCGGCCTGGCCAACTGCCGCGGCGCCAGGCGCGCAGCCCTTCGTGGTTTGCACCGGCGGCGAGCCCCTGCTCCAAATGGATGGCGCCTTGGTCGAGGCGCTTCATGCCCGGCAGTTCGCCGTGGCCATCGCAACCAACGGCACTCGTCTGCCGCCCCCCGGCATCGACTGGATTTGCGTAAGCCCCAAGGCCGGCGCGCCGCTTGCCTCGACCCAC
>JAPKYU010000555.1 GCA_026394175.1 Acidobacteriota bacterium
GTGGGATTCGCGGTTCCGTCCAACCTGACCCGCCACGTCATGGAGGAGTTGGCGGCGCACGGCAAAGTCGAGCGGGCCTGGCTGGGAGTGATGCTGCAACCTGTGACGCCGGCGATCGCCAAGGCCTTCGGCCTGGAGGGCACGGGCGGCGCGCTCGTCTCCGGGGTGACGCCCGCCAGCCCCGCCGCCAAGGCCGGACTGAAACCGGGCGACGTGATCCTGAAACTGAACGGGCAGCGCGTCGAAGAGAGCAACCAGCTCAAGATTCAAGTCGGTCTGCTCAAGCCGGGTCAGACGGCCAGCCTCACCATCCTGCGGGACGGCAGGCAGCAGGATCTGGCTGTGACGTTCGGTGAGCCTCAAGCCGTTGCCACCCGCGCCGGCGGACAACCCAGCCAACAGGAAGGCGCGCTGGAAGGAGTGGCCGTGGACAACCTGAACCCGCGGCTGCTGCGGGAACTGGGATTGCCGCTCTCGACGCAGGGAGTGGTAATCATCGAAATCGATCCGGACAGCGCTGCGGCTGACGCCGGCTTACGGCGGGGCGATGTGATCGAACAGGTCAACCGCAATAACGTGGCGGATGCCAGCCAGTTCCAGAAGCTGGTTTCCCAGGCCGGGAACCAGCCGATACTGTTGATGGTCAACCGCGGCGGCGAGACGTTCTTCGTAGCCGTAGAAGCAAGATCCTGAGGCTTGCCGCAGACGGCTGGGCGGGAGCGACAATGGCAAGTCTCAACGTTCGAGCGGGCCCGGTCGAGACACTGGCCATTCTCGCGCCGGGCCCTGTGAGCGGGCGCCTGGAGGAGGCCTTGCGCGCACTGGGCGCCCAGCTCCGATTCACGGCCTCATTGGGGGAGGCCGAGCGAACCCTCAGAGAACGGCCCGCTTCCGTGATTCTGCTGGACCGCTGCGCGGCGGAGGAGGATTGGCGGGACGCCGTATCGCGGCTGGCGCACTATCCCTATTGGAGCTGCGTGATTCTGCTGTCTCCCGTCACGGACGCTTACTTGTGGGAAGAAGTGGTGCGGCACGGAGGGTACGATGTCGCTGCCGCTTCAGCGTCGGCGGAGGAATTGGAGCGGATGATCCGCCGGGCCTGGCGTTACTGGCGCAGCAAGCGCGAGCTGAAGACCGGCGCTTCCAAGTAGCGCCCTCTTTCTTGGTGTGAATCGTCCTTCCGGTCCCACGAGACGGTCGCTGCTTGGCGCGCTGTCGTCTCGTGCTCGAAGGCGGACCGCCGCACTAGGAGCCCGGAGTTTTGCGGTGGCATTGGTCGCATTGGTCGAATGCTTCCGGGGGCTCTTTCTTCCCGTTGTGACAGGCAAAGCACTTGGTCGCGGTGTGGTGGTCCGCAAAACTGATGAGCGCTTGTTTCCGGGTGGTAAAGAGCTGCTTCGCCGTCCCCGAGAAATCGGTGTGGCAATCACTGCAACGGCACCCCTTCGACGCATGCAGTTGGTGATCGAAGACGACCGTTCCCTGTCCGCCGCCGCGGTATCGCAGAACGGGACGGCGGCCATCCGCTTCGACCCGTCCCGGCAGCAGGCAGAGCAACAGGGCTGCAAGCGACGCCACTGCGATGCTCCTCCAGATTCGCATGACTCACCTGGCTACGCGACGATACTGGGGTTGATCGCCGACACCGTGGGAACGCCCGTGAGGACCATGGCACTCTGGAACTCGGCTCGCATCCGGTTCATGAAGAGCGCGACTCCGTCAGCGCCAGCTCCATACGCGGCGCGCAGGAGGTGCCGGCCGACCATGACGACATCGGCGCCGAGAGCCAGGTACTTCAACATGTCATAGCCGTACTGTACACAGCCGTCGGCAAGAATCGGGATTTTGCCCTTTAGCTTTGCGGCAATGGCAGGCAGCACATCCGCAGTGCCTGGCGTGTGATCCAGCCTGCGCCCGCCATGATTCGAAACGGCGATCCCCGCGACCCCC
>JAPKYU010000222.1 GCA_026394175.1 Acidobacteriota bacterium
TCTTTTGGTAGCGGGCTGTAGGCTGTGGGCTGTAGGCTGTAGGTGGCTGTAGGCCGCGCGCTGTGGGCTTGCAAGCCGTGGGCAGCACCGTTTGAGCCTACAGCCTACGGCCCACAGCCTACAGCCTGAAGGAGCAACGTAATGCACGGCGACGAGCGCATTTCTATCTGGTTTTTTATCGGCGGGGTGCTCTTCACGTACGGCATCCTGATTTGCGGCACCGGGGTTTATGAACTGTGGAACCCGCCGGGGCAGAAGGTTGTGCTCGGCGAGCTGCACGCCAGCGTGTGGTGGGGCGCGTTGTTGATCGTACTCGGCGCCGTCTACTCCTGGCAGTTCTTCCCCGGCCGGCGGCAGAAGAAAGCCGAGGAAGCAGCCAAAACGGCGGCAACGAAAGCAACAGAGCCGTCCCGCCACGCGGGATGAGGGAGCGGACAAGCCAACAGCCATCAGCCGAAAAGGGGTTGTTATGAAAAAGCAGATGACCATGGGCATCATCGTGGGCAACCGGGGCTTCTTCCCCGACGAGTTGGCGCGCACCGGGCGCGAGGAAATCATCCGCGTCCTCCAGCAGGCCGGCATCGGGCCGATCGTGCTGGGTCCGCAGGACAGCAAGCACGGTGCCGTGGAGACGCGGGCCGAGGCCAAGGCCTGCGCCGCGCTGTTTCAGACGCACGCCGGGGAAATCGACGGCATCATCGTCACCCTGCCGAGCTTCGGCGACGAGCGGGCGGTGGCCGAGACCTTGCGCATGGCCAACCTGGATGTGCCGGTGCTGATCCAGGCCAGCCCCGACGACCCCGCCAAAATGCTGATCGCCACCCGCCGCGACAGCTTCTGCGGCAAGATGTCGGTGTGCAACAACCTGACCCAGTACGGCATCCCTTACTCGCTCACCACGCTGCACACGGAAAGCCCCGATTCCGAGCAGTTCCGCAAGGACCTGGAGTGGTTCGCGGCCGTTTGCCGGGTGGTGAAGGGACTGCGGCGGGCGCGGGTGGGGGCCATTGGCGCCCGCCCCTCCGCCTTCAACACCGTCCGCTACAGCGAGAAGCTGCTGGAAGCCAGCGGCATCAGCGTCGAGCCGATCGATCTGTCGGAGATTTTCGGCCGGGTGGCCCGCATGAAAGACGACGATCCGGCGGCCGTGGCCAAGCTGGCCGCCGTCCGCGGCTACCTGCCGACCGGCGATGCGCCGGCCGCCGCGCTGCTCAAGATGGCCAAGCTGGCGGCCGTCATCGAGCAGTGGATGAAGGACGTGGACGCGACCATCTCGGCCGTGCAGTGCTGGACTTCGATGGAGGAGTACTTCGGCGTGGTCCCCTGCACGGTGATGAGCATGATGAGCGACCAGTTGCTGCCCAGCGCCTGCGAGGTGGATGTCTGCGGCGCCCTGGCCATGCAGGCCCTGGCCCTGGCCTCGGAGACCCCCAGCGCCCTGCTCGACTGGAACAACAACTACGGCGACGACCCCGACAAGGCTGTCTGCTTCCACTGCAGCAACCTGCCGAAGCACTTCTTCCGCAGCGCCCGCATGGATTTCCAGGAAATCATTGCCGGCGCCGTGGGCAAGGACAATTCCTGGGGCGTCTGCGTGGGGCTGATCAAGACCGGGCCGATGAGCTTCGCGCGCTTCACCACCGATGAGCGCGCCGGCAAGATCCGCGGCTACGTGGGCCAGGGCGAGTTCACCGACGACCCGCTGGTGACCTTCGGCGGCGCGGGCGTGGTGCGCATTTCCAATATGCAGAAGCTGCTCCGCTACATTTGCGAAAACGGCTTCGAGCATCACGTGGCGGCGAATCTGTCCTCGACGGCATCGGCGGTGCAGGAAGCGGCCTCGCGCTACCTGGGCTGGGAGATTCACTACCACGAGTGATCGGTGGCAACAGAGCCGCGACCGTAAGGGAGCGGGTGCTCGCGCAGCGTCGCTGACTGGCCCTTCGGGACACCCGCTCCCTTACGGTCGCGGCTCTGTTGCCCTGTTAAGGAGGGGCTATGGCGGCGGTCATTGGGGTGGATTTCGGCACGTTGACCGTGCGGGTGTCAGTGGTGGACAGCGAGAAAGGCCGCATCGGCTCGGCGGTGGGCGAATACCCGCTGGTGCGCAAGAAGGACGACCCGGACCACGCCACTCAGCCGCACGCGGCGCACATGGAGGCGCTGGTGCGGGCCACGCGCAGGGCGCTCGGCGAAGCCGCGGTCGATGGCGCCCAGATTCGCGCCGTGGCCCTGGACACCACCGGCTCCACCATCGTTCCCGTCGCCGAAGGCTTGGTTCCGCTCGACGATTACTACCTGTGGTGCGACCACCGCGCCAGGCAGGAAGCGGCCGAGATCACCGCGGCGGCGCACCGCGAGAAACTCGAGGCCATCCAGTGGTGCGGCGGCGTTTACTCCTCGGAGTGGGGCTTCGCCAAGCTGCTGCACTGGCTCCGCCACAACCCCGACAAGCGCGGCCGCATGGTGACGGCCATCGAGCACTGCGACATGGTGGCGGCGGTGCTGTGCGGCATCCGCGACCCCGCGCAGGTTCCCCGCAGCGTCTGCGCGGCCGGGCACAAGTGGATGTGGAATGCGGGCCTGGGCGGGCTGCCGCCGGAAGAGTTCCTGGTCAAGGTGGACCCGCTGCTGGCCGGCATCCGCACAAAGCAGGCCGGGCGCTATGCGACGTCCGATCAGCTTGCCGGCCGGCTCTCGGCCGAATGGGCCGGAAAGCTCGGCCTGCCCGCCGGCATCCCCATTCCGGTCGGCGCCTTCGACGCGCACTGGGATGCCATCAGCGCCGGCATTTCCGAAGGCGATGTGGTGAACGTGGTCGGCACCTCCACCTGCATCATGGCCATTGCCCGGCAGACCAACCTGATTCCCGGCGTGTGCGGCGTGGTCGAGGGATCGATCCACCCCAAGATGACGGGCATCGAGGCCGGGCTGTCGGCCAGCGGCGATATTTTCGATGCCATCGCCCGCCGCGCCGGCGGCTCGGTTGCCGAGTTGTCCAAGGGGCTGGAGAGGTATCGGGCCGGGCAAACCGGGCTGCTGCGCCTCACCTGGGACAATGGCGACCGCACCGTGCTGGTCAACCCCGAGCTGGGCGGCGTGACCCTCGGCTGGAACCTGGTCCACACCGCGCAGGACGAGATGTTTGCGGCCATCGAAGGGACGGCGCTCCATACCCGGGTGATCCTCGACCGCATGGCCGAGTACGGCGTTCCGATTCGCAGGGTGATTAACGGCGGCGGCATCCCGCAGAAAAACGAGACGCTGAACCAGGTCTACGCCAACGTCTTCAGCAAGCCGGTGCTGGTGCCGCTGGCGGAGGTCACCAGCCTGGGCTCGGCCATCTTCGCGTTGCTGGCCGCCGGAGTGTTCGCGACCATTGAAGAAGCGCAAAAGGCGCTCTGCCCGCCCTTCCGCACCGTCGAGCCGCAGCCGGAAGCCGCCGCGGTCTACGAAAAACTCTACGCGCTCTACCGCAAGCTGTACTTCGCCATGGGCCGGCCAGGCTCGGAAGCAATCGCCATCGGCGATGTGCTCCCTGAATTGCGGCGCATCGCTGCTGCCGCCCGTGCCCATTCAATAGCGGTTTGAGAACCACAAAGGCACAAGAACCACAAAGGCACACAAAGTTTCTTTGTGTCCCTTTGTGTTCTCGGTGTCTTTGTGGTTAA
Organism: Acidobacteriota bacterium; assembly: GCA_026394175.1. Taxonomy (GTDB): domain Bacteria; phylum Acidobacteriota; class Terriglobia; order JAJPHL01; family JAPKYU01; genus JAPKYU01. Next base: position 3,672 of record JAPKYU010000222.1, read on the forward strand.
CACACGCTACCGCTGGCCGTAATAGGCGCCGCGGCCGTGCTTGCGGAAGAAATGCTTATCGAGCAGGGTGGAGTGAAGCGGTGCGGCGGCCGGATCGAGCGTGACCGTCCAGTACGCGATTCGCGCGATTTCTTCGAGGACGACGGCGTTGTGGGCGGCCTGCGACGCCGAAGCGCCCCAGCAGAACGGCCCGTGGCCGGCCACCAGCGCCGCCCGCATCTCCATGGGGTCGAGGCCGGCGAAGCGCTTTACGATGGCCCGCCCGGTGTTCAGCTCGTAATCGGTTTGTATTTCCTCGGGCGACAGCGGCGCAGTCACCGGAATCGGGCCGCGGAAGCAGTCGGCATGCGTGGTGCCGAGACAAGGGATTTCGCGGCCGGCCTGGGCCCAGGCCGTGGCGCAGGCGGAATGCGTGTGAGCCACGCCGCCCAGGGCAGGGAAGGCGCGGTACAGCGCCAGGTGCGTCGGCAGGTCCGAGGACGGCCGCAGCCCGCCCTCCACCACGCGCCCTTCCAGGTCGGTGGCCACCAGGTCTTCGGCCTTCATCGACTCATAGGGCGCGCCGCTGGGCTTGATCACCACCAGCCCCTTGTCGCGGGAGATGCCGCTGGCGTTCCCGAAAGTGTAGATCGCCAACCCCCGCCGGAACAGCTCCAGGTTGGCCTCCAGCACTTCTTGCCGCAGCGCCGTTAACATGGGCATACCTGACGAATCGTATCAGAAAACCGGCTGTGGACTGTGGGCTGTGGGCTGTAGGGGGTTTTGCCCACAGCCTACGGCCTACAGCCTACAGCCTGAAGTCCGGGATGGCCACAGGCGCGCCGCCCGCCTTGATGGAGGCCGCCGACAGCGGCCGAATCGAGGTCCAGGTCACGGCGTCGCACACATCGATCGGGATTTCGCCGCTCTTGACGGCCTGCAGGAAATCCGAGAGCACGAAGTAATCCCCGCCGCCGTGGCCGGTCTTGAGCGCCTCCTCGCCCTTCGTCTTCCAGTAGGGATGGTCGAATTCGGCCTGGTACTTCTCGATCGGTTCCCACTTGCTCTTCGGGCTTCTTCCTTCCAGGTAGAGGCTGTGCTGGCCGAACGCGCATTCATAGGCGCCGTTGGTGCCCTGCAAGGCATGTTGCCCCATGCCGTGGGGGCGGGGCGAGGAGGTGTCGTAACGGACGGCGATCAGGCGCCCCTGCTCGGTCCAAATCAGCGCGTTGTTGCTGTCGCCGTTCTGGAAACTGATCTTGGCTGCCTCGCTGTCCTTCCCAAAGCGGCGGACGGCATAGGCCCGCGTGGCCGCCGGCTTGCTGGCCATGGCCGCCAACGAAACCAGCCGGTCGCTGCGGTTGATGCTCATCCACTGGCAGACCGGACCGATGGCGTGCGTCGGGTACAGGTTGCCGATATGGTCTCGGGCATTCTCGCCGCGCCAGGTGAGCTTGCCCTCCTTGGTGAAGCGCAAATCCTGCACGTCGTGGATGTAGGCGCCCTCGGCGTAGGTCAGCTCGCCGAACACTCCCATCCGCGCCATGTTCAGCACCTGCATGGCGTGGCGCGTGTAGCAGTAGTTCTCCAGCATCATGTAGCCGGTCCGGGTCTTGCGCTGGGTCTTTACCAGCGCCCGGCACTCCTCGAGCGTGATGCAGGCGGGCACCTCGCTGCCAACGAACTTGCCGGCCTCCATCGAGTCGATGGCCATCTGGGCGTGAAGCTCCTGCGGGGTGGCGATGATCACGGCGCTGAAATCGGCGTGCTCGATCATGCGCCGGTAATCGACGGGGCCGCGCGAAAAGCCTTCGGGGCGCCGCCCGCGGGCCTTCTCGACGATGGTCAGCGCCCGGTTCAGGGCCGCCGTGTCGATGTCGCAGATCACCGGCACTTCCACCTCGGGGTGAACCAAAACGCCCTGGAGCAAGCCTGTGCCCCGGCCCCCGACCCCGATGAAGCCGATCCGCACTTTCGCATTCTGTGCGGCGAGCGGACGGGCGAGCATGCCGCCCGCCGCCAGTTTCAATAAATCTCGTCTGTTCATAGGTTCAACGCAGAGACGCAGAGCACGCAGAGAAAACGCAGAGAACCCCTCTGCGTGTCTCGGCGTCCTCTGCGCCGCTGCGTTGAGATTCACTATAATCGATGTTTCGTAACTCGATGGAGGGAAACGATGGAGCCATTTCGTTATCACGTTTTCATTTGCGATCAGAGGAAGGCTGAGGGTGTGCCCTGCTGCAACGCGAGCGGTTCCGAGCGCGTGATCGACGCGCTGCGCCGCGAGCTGGGCGCGCGCCGGCTGATGGATGAAGTGCAAGTCACGGTTTGCGGCTCGTTGGGGGTGTGCGAGCGCGGGCCGAACATGGTGGTCTATCCGGAGGGCATCTGGTACTCGGGCCTGACCCCGCAAGATGTTCCGGAGATTGTCGAGAAGCATTTCCAGCAGGGACAGGCGGTGGAGCGGCTGGTCAACCGCGATGCGGCGGCGCTGGCGGCTGAAATCCGCACCAACCGCGACAAGTATCTCGCCGCGTTGCGGGCCAAGGACGCGGCCGGCGCTCTGCCCGACGATTTGCAGGAGAAGATCCGCGGTTTCCAGGAAAGCCGGGTGATCCTGACGGCCATCGAGCTGGACGTTTTCAGCGCGGTCGGTTCGAGTGCGGAGTGCGGAGTGCGGAATGCGGAGTGTTCGAGCGTAGCCGGGGCAAGGGCGGCCGACGTGGCGGCGAAGATCGGCGCTGACGCCCGCGCCACCGAAATGTTGCTGAACGCGCTGGTGGCTATCGGGCTGCTCACCAAGCAGGGCGACGTTTTCTACAACACTCCGGTGACTGCCCGCTATTTCATCGAGGGCGCGCCCGACGATGCCCGCGCGGCCCTCATGCACACGGTTCACCTGTGGCAGCGCTGGTCCACGCTGAGCGATTGCGTGCGTGCCGGCACCTCCGTTACCTACCAGGAAGTCGCCGACCGCGGCGATCACTGGACTCGCGCCTTCATCGCCGCCATGCACCGCAATGCGGCCGAGCGGGCGCCGCATGTGGTGCGCGCGGTGGGGACCGAGGGCATCGAGCGCATGCTCGACGTGGGCGGCGGCTCCGGCGCCTACTCCATCGCCTTCGCCACAGCCGGCGAGAAGCTGCGCGTCGAACTCCTGGACCTGCCCGCGGTCTGCAAGCTGGCGCAGGGCTACATCGAGAAGGCGGGGCTGAGCGGGCGCATCACCACCCGCACCGGTGATTTGCGCACCGACCACTTCGGCAGCGGCTACGACCTGGTGTTCGTCTCCGCGATTTGCCACATGCTGGGCGAAGAGGGAAACACGGACCTGATCAAGCGCTGTCGCCAGGCGCTGAAGCCCGGCGGACGGCTGGTGATCCAGGACTTCATCCTGGAGCCGGACAAGACGTCGCCCAAATCCGCGGCGCTGTTTTCGCTGAACATGCTGGTGGGCACCAAGCACGGCGCCAGCTACAGCGAGCCGGAATATGCCGCCTGGCTGCGCGAGGCCGGCTTCGCGAACGTCGCCCGCATCCGTCTTCCCGGCCCCTCCGGTTTGATGATCGGCGCGAGGCAGGTTTAGGTCCAATCGCGTGGAGCCCGGACCTATTCGGTCCGCTATTGAGGCGCGCACGATGCTAGAATCGACCCAGGAGGGATGGTTCCATGGCTGCCGGCAAACATACATCCGCGGTGTTCCCTTCCAGACCGCAATCGAAAGCGGATCGTTTGCTCGATCGAATCAATGCCCGCCGGAAGGCGATCGAGAAGCAAAAGGGTGTGCTGCCAGAAAGCTACCCCCTCATCCGGGACGACAGGGAACGCTAAGCGTGGGATATGTGGTCGATGCGAGCGTTGCTGTCAAGTGGTTCATACCAGAACCGCAAAGCGACAGAGCCGCGTTTCTGCTCGCCGAGTATCGCACGCACCGTCTGGATTTCATTGCTCCCGACGTCTTGATCGCCGAGGTCGGCAACACGCTGTGGAAGCGAAGCGTACTGCGAGGCGAGATCGCATTCTCCGATGCACAGGCCATGTACCGTGACTTCATTGATCTCAGGATTCCGCTCCGCTCCTCGTCCGTCTTGGCCGAGCAAGCCCTTGCCATAGCCGTCGCGCATCATCACAGTCTGTACGATGCCCTGTACATCGCACTCGCCCTCGAGCGGAAATGCGACTTGATCTCCGCGGACCGAACCCTGGTGACCAAGCTGAGCAAGGCGTTTCCACTGCTCCGCCTGCTCTGAAGACCTTCCCGGCCCTTCCGGTTTGATGATTGCCACTCGCGTGTGAATTCACCACAAAGGCACGAAGAACACAAA
>JAPKYU010000292.1 GCA_026394175.1 Acidobacteriota bacterium
TGCCGATGAACGGACGGGCCCGGCGCTGCTGTTCCCACCATGGGGAGGGAGCCCGCCACAAGGAGGAACAAGCACATGAAACGCATCGTGGTTCTGCTGCTGGTACTCTCACTGGCAGCGTTGTCGGCCACTGCACAGAAAGCAGGCGAACAGAAAGCCAAAAAGGAGAAAAAGGCAGCCGCAGCCAAGGAGCAGCGCTGGCACGGCATTATCGTGCGCAGCAACACGGCCAACAATACGATGACGGTCCGCAAGGGCAACATCGAGAAGACGGTGGTCTGTGAAGCCGCGACGAAATTCACCAAGGACGGCAACAAGCCGGATGACCTGAAGGAGTTCAAGGACGGCGCCGACGTGATCGTCCTGGGCAAGTACGACGAAAAGGCCAGGCTGGTCGCAACGCGCATCGATCTGCGGCGCCCCAAGTGATCAGGTGAGCGGAGGCAGGTGGCCGGCTGGGGGTTCTGGGTGTGCTTGCCACCTGCAACCTGCAACCTGCACGCTGCAACCTACATGCCGGCGGCCTTGCGGGCCAGCATGCGCAGCAGACCCTGCGTGAGATTGAAATCGTCGGCCATCAGGTCGTAGAAATCCTGCCGGTCGATGAGCAGGGCGCGGGAGGGCTGTGTGGCCAGGGCGCTATCGGGCTGGGATGTGCCGGCCAGCATGGCCAGTGCCCCAAGCACGTTGCCGGGGCCGAGCTGGAGGGGCCGCCCCCCGTGTCGGGCGACGGCGGCCGCCCCCTCCAGAATGACGAACATGCGGTCGGCCGCCTCGTTTTCCCGGTAGAGCGCTTCGCCGGCTGCATAGCTGGCCTCCACGCAGACGGCGGCCACCCGAGCCAGGCTCTCGGTGGGGACATCGGCAAAGACCGGCGCTTTCTGCAGAACGGCTACTTTTTCCAGAACAGTCAGCATTCCATCTCCCTCGGCAACACTTACTCCAAGGCAACCGAGCGCGCGCCGGCGCGTTTGCTCGAGCAGCGGGTCGTTGCCCACCTGGAGGTTCCGGGTCTGCTCCCGCAATTCGTGAAGGCCCAGTTCGCCGACGGTGTAGACCGCGCAGGCCGCCAGCCAGCGGTCCCCGGAATGAATCAGGGTGCGGACTGCCTGGCTGCCGGAGCCCTCGGGAATGCGGCACAATTGCCGGGCGAACTCCAACTTCTGCCCCAAGCCGATATCGTTGTCGAGCACGTAGGCCAGGCGGCGGTACATCTCGGGCTGGAGCAGGTGCTCGAGCACTTCCAGGGCATTGGCCCGCAGGTGGCGGCGGCCGGAAGTCAGGCCCACGTAAGCGTTGTAGATGTCGCGGGGCGGATAAAAGAGGGCCAGCAGCCGGAAAATCCGCTCGAACTCGTGGTCCATGCGCTCGCGAAGCGCACGGGTGAGCAGCGGCTCGGCAGGGTGCCCGCCGCTGGCGGCGCCGGCGTGGGGGTCGAACGCCGCCAGAATCTGGAAGGAGCGGTAGTAGCCGATGATTTCCGCCTGCAGGACGTTCTCCAGTTCCGGACTGGCCGCCACCAGGGCCGGATCGCGCCGCCGCAGCTTGTTGAGCGCCTTCAGGATGTCGTAGCGCAGGCCGGGGTCGCTCTGGATGAGGCTGCGCGCCAGCACCGCCGCCGCTTCCGGAGTTGCTGTCTGCGCCAGCGCATGCGGGATTTGCTTGCGGATGGGCAGCGGCACCTGCTCGTCGTTGAGGTGATCCTGCAGAGTCCCGATGGCACGGTCCCCATACTGGGCCAGGGCCGCGCGGGCGGCGGCAGCCAGCCGCGGTTCGCCCAGCCGGGAGACCACCAGCGTCAGCAGTTCGCGGCCGCGGGTCCGGCCGGCGCTCAACAGGGCCTGCTCCGCCACCAGGGGATCGCGGTCGCGCAGCAACGGAATCAGCTCCGCGTGCAGTCCGGAGGGAGGCGGAACCTGACCGAGCACGCGGGCCGCCTCGGCGCGCGACCGGGCGGCGTCCGTGTCGCTTCGGCTGAGCATGCTGCGGACGAGTAACTGGGTCACCGCGAGATTCTCCGGACGGCCCATGCGGCTCAGGTAAGCCACCACGGAGCCTTGCAGCGACCAGTCGGGGAAGTCGGCGCCGGTGGTGAGCAGGCTGATGGGGTCGCAGCCGGTGTGCGCCACCAGATAATGGAGCGCTTCGGTACGCACCTCGGGCGACTCATCGCGCACCATGGCCTGCACGCGCGGCACGATGCCCCGGTCCCCGCTCTCGGTGAGCAGCCGGAGCACGCGCTGGCGGACGGCCGGCGATTCGTGCCCCAGCAGGTGGCGCAGGCGGGGGTGCCAGGCCGGCTCGCGGCTCAGCTCAAACAGGCTCAGACCGTACAGCATTTGCTGCTCATCGCCGCGGTTCAGGGCCAGCGCCAGAATCTCGGTGGTGGTGGAATCCAGGGTGGCGGCCGCCGTCCGCTCCGGATCCAGCGCGCGCCGCTCGATGGCGCGCCGCAAGACGTTGAGATATTCCCGGCGCACCCAGGCCGCGATGGCGATCCAGGTGAACAGGAAGACGAAAGTGACCAGGCTGATGCGGCTGACGCTGAATTTCCAGCCGGTCGCAAACCCCAGCAGCACCAAGCCCGCCAGCCCATCGGCCAGCCGCCAGATGAACATGTCGATAAACGATTTCACCTGGCTTTTCACCTCGGGCGCCACCGGCAGGTACAGAAGTTCGGTGGAGGACTTGTCCAGGGAAAACCGCAGCAGATGGTGGCTGCCTTTAAGAATGCAGGCCGTCAGCAAGGAGGGCGCCAGCAGCAGGGCGGTGCTTCCCCCCAGGAAAACCACCGGAAGCACGAACAGCGTCACGCGGATGCCGAAGGAGCGCAGCAGGCGCCCGGTCAACGCCAACTGCAGCACAAACGACGCCAAACCCATGTAACCGTTGAAGCTGCCGAAGAACGCGGCCAATTGCTCCTTGTTGGTGAAGCTGGCCCGGGCCGTCATCTTGAACTGGTAGCCGATGATGGTGGTGGAAGCGCAGCCGACGGCCACCAGCGCGGTGATCAGCAGCAGGTAGCGCGACTCCCAGATGAGCGCCAGGCTTTGCCCGAAGTTTTTCGGCGTTTCCTGGGCGGCCAGCGCGTCGGGCAACCCCAGCCGCTTGCGGAACAGCAGCCGCACCAGGACCGCGCAGGCCGCCAGGAAGGCGGCCATCAGCAGCAACAGCGTTTCGGGCCGCACGTAGCGCGGCGTCGCGGCGTGCGTCAGGAACCCGCAGAAGGTGCCGCCCAGGATGGCGCCCGCCCCGATGAAGCCGAACACCCGCCGCGCCTCGCGCGTGGTGAGCAGGTAATTGGCCAGGGTCCAGCCGATCGTCGGCCCCATGGCGCCCACCGTATATACAAGGACGTAAATGAGCGGGTAGGCCAGCCGGGGGTGCCCCCGCGAGAGCCACCAGAACAGCGCGCACGCGCCGGCAAAGAACAGCAGGGTCCCGGCGATCAGTGGCTCCAGCCGGAGCCGGTGCGACAGCCGGATGTAGGCGGAAACGACGACGCCCACCACCACCGCCGTGGCCACAATGGCGTGTGGCAGGTGTTTGGGATACACGCTCAGAAACAGCGCGTCGCCGACCGATTGGCCGATGATGTACGCGCCGATAACCAGGAACAGGTACAGGAACAGCAGGGAAGCGGGCAAGAACTCATTCCGGCGCACGCCCAGCATCTTTTGCACGGAAGCCATCATGGCCACCATTCCGCTTCAATGTTCCCCCTGAATAGTAAATCAAGATCGGTCCGGCGGGAACGGTTGTAAGGGGCCCCTTGCGGGAGCCCCTACAAACCTGTTGCAAGAGCCCGGCAACGGGTGTAGATAGGGAGGAACGAGCACCGTCGGCGGTCGCTCCCTTTCGCGCCATGGAGGCTTTATGGTTACACGCTGCCGTTTAGGGATCGTGCTTGCGCTTCTGATCCTGGCCGGAGCCCTGCCCGCCCAGGAACCGGCGATGACGCCGGAGGAAATGGCTAACTTCCTGCTCAAGGCCGAAGTCATCAACAGCCGGCACACCACTAAAGGGGTGACTTCTCCGTACCGCTTGACGATGCGCCTCGGCAACGTCACCCACGACGCCCACTTCCAGCCCGTCGATGAGACGCGCCCGACGCGCGAGTTCACCGACGGGTCGGTGGAGCTGAACTTCCGCGATTCCTACAAGTACAACATCGCGGCTTACCAGCTCAGCAAGCTGCTCGGCCTGGACCACATGATGCCGGTCACGGTGTTCCGGAAGTGGAGCGGCATGAGCGGCTCCATGGCTTGGTGGCTGCCGGTAAAAATGGACGAGGGGGAACGGAAACGCAAGAAGCTGGAGCCTCCGGACAAAGAAGCCTGGGGCCAGCAGATGCACCGCAAGCGCGTTTTTGCCGAACTCGTCTATGACAGCGACCCGAACCTGACCAACGTGCTGATCGGCGAGGACTGGAAAATCTACATGATCGATTTTACCCGCGCCTTTCGCCTGCGGGGAGAATTGCAGGCGCCGAGAAACCTGGAGCGCTGCGACCGCAACCTGCTCGAGAAACTTCGCCAACTCGACGCCAAGGGGCTGGCCGCCAGCACCAAGGGCTATCTGACCAGCGCGGAAGTGAAAGCGGTGATGCAGCGGCGCGACAAGATCGTCGCCCACTTCGAGCAGCTCATCAAGGACAAGGGCGAGTCCGCCGTGCTCTATTAAGTCTCTGATCATTGCATTTTGTTGCTTTCGGGGGGCCGGGCGGCCACCAGGGTCTTCTGACAGCGGTGTTGTAGGGGTGGGTCTGGTTCTCGACCCTCACCTTTCCAGGCGGTCAGGGACCTGGCCGTCGATTCGGGAGGTTTGGGAATCTGTAGCGGCGGGCCTCAGGCCGCCACCGGCGTTGGGGGATTATTGACATGGCGGCCCCGCCAGGCGGGGTCGCCGCCACGTCCGCCGCTGGCATGGCCCGAACGGTCCCTTTAGCGCTCTCCGCCGGGAAAACAAGAATCCCAGCGGATGTTTTGACTGACAGGCACAAACCGGGAATGGATACCGCAGCAGACCGATCGAGACCCAGGAGCCGGCTCCATCTACTTGTGTCTGCATGCCTGTCTCTCCCGCCGCCAGGCGCGTCTTTGGTATTGACAGGGCTCGTCGGCGTTTGCTAGATTACTCTCACTTTTTGTCTGGCGGCCAGTGTAGAGCCGCCGGCTCGTTGGGTCCAAGGGCCGAACAGGGACGTGGCGGCTGCCCGTAACGGGCGGCAGAAGCGGGCACGGCTTCCAAAGGCCCGTCGTCACGGCAAGGGCGTTCAGCAGGGTTTCTGTGCGCGACCCGGTGGCTGCGCGCTTGCCCCCGAAAGCGCCGAGATGCGAAATAGCTACTACATTTTCGTTGTAGCGCACAGCGTCCGAGGCCGAATCCGCCGTATCCACATCCCTCAGTATTTTGTGTATATTTCCGCGGTTTTTGCCCTGATCGGCTTTCTGACGGTCATGGCCGCGGTCGGCTCCTACGCCCGGATGCTGCTGAAGGTGACCAATTACAACCACCTGCGCCGGGAAGCGGAGTTGCTGAAGGGCAAGTACAGCAGGCTGCAGGCCACCATGAGCCAGACGGAGGTGCAACTCGCCTCGCTGCAGAACCTGGCCAGCGAGGTCTCGGTGGCTTACGGAATCAGGCGGCCGGCGCGCGCCGAGCAGTACCCGGATGATGGCGGACCGCTGTCGCCGGCCCTGCGGGCCTCGGTCGAGCAGTACCGCCTGCTGCTGCGGGCCTCCTACACGCCGCCCACGCTGCGGTATGAGTTTCTGGTGCCGACGCCGGGGCGAATCGGCCGGCCGTTGGAGTGGCCACTTCAAGGAAAATTCACGGGGGGCTTCGGCGACCGCCTGGATCCATTCAACGGTGAGGGCTCATTCCACGCCGGGGTGGACATTTCCAGCTACTTCGGCGCGCCGGTTCACGCGGCCGCCGACGGCGTGGTGGTGAAGGCGGAACGGGAATCCGGTTACGGCCTGGTTCTGCTGTTGGACCACGGGCGCCGACTCAGCACCTTTTACGCTCACCTTTCCAGTTTCAACGCCGCCCCCGGCCAGCAGGTGCTGGGCGGTGAGATCATCGGCTATGTCGGCCGCAGCGGCCGCTCGACCGGACCGCACCTGCACTACGAGGTCCGGTTCCAGAACACTCCCGTGAATCCCACCCGGTTCCTTGGCCGCCGCCCGGCCCCGCTACGGCTTCTGGGCGACAACGACTGAGCGGGCCTGAAAAACACCCACAAGGTCACGAAGACGCCAGGCAGCCAGCCATCGCCGCGCCCGGAAGTTTCCCGCACAGGCGCACAGCACGCCGAGAGAACGCGGAGGAGGACCAGGCCGCCGCTGTGAAAAACCGTTGTGGGACAGGCCTGCTGGCCTGTCCCCCGGCCCGCCGGGGCGCAGCATCCGCGCGGAAAAACTCATGGATTCCTGGCCACCCCAAACAAGTACTCCAGTAAAACAGCATCCATCGGCCAAGTGGCCACAGCCGCGTT
>JAPKYU010000357.1 GCA_026394175.1 Acidobacteriota bacterium
TCTGCGTTTATCTGCGTTCATCTGCGTCCCATTCAAATTTGCATTTTTCCGCCGGGCTTGTTATAAAAGCGCTGGCCAAGGGAGGTGCCTTTGAAAGCCTGTCACATCGCCTGGACCGCGTATTTGGCGGTGGTGTTGGCCGCGGCGTGGACGCCGGTCTACGGCCAGTCGGGCTCGACCACGGGTGAAATCCGCGGCGTGGTGCACGACGCCAGCGGCGCGGTGCTGCCCGGCGTGAAGTTGACCCTGAGCAGGGCCGCCATCGGCTTGACGCGCACCGCCACCAGCGACTCCAACGGCGCCTACCACTTTCCGCTTCTGCCTCCGGGCCAATACCAGATCAAGGCCGAGAGGGAGGGCTTCACCACCATTGTGCGCAGCCAGTTGCCGGTGCGCGTGGGCGATTACCTGCCTGTGGATATGCGGCTGGAAGTGACCACCGTAAAGCAGGAGATGGAAGTCACGGGGACGGTAACCATGGTGGAGTCGCTGCGGCCGCAACAGGCGCACACCGTCACCCAGCGCAACATCAGCGACCTGCCCATCAACGGCCGCAACTTCCTGGAGTTCGCGCTGCTGACCCCGGGGGTGGTGGAAGCCAATCCGAACATTCCGCTGCTGAAGCAACTGCCGAGCAGCGGCCTGTCGTTCGGCGGCCAGAACGGCCGCGGCAACTCGGTCACCGTCGACGGCGTCGATAACATGGACGCCACCTCCAGCACCGTGCGGGCCACGCCCAGCCAGGAAGCCGTGCTGGAATACCAGGTGAATTCCAACAGCTATCAGGCCGAGTTCGGGCATGCTTCGGCCGGGGTGATCAACATCGCCACCAAGTCGGGCACCAACGACTGGCACGGGAACGTCTTTCTGTTCCATCGCAACCAGTCGATCCAGGCGCGCAATTTCTTCGCCGACGAGAAGCCCAAGTTCCACCGCCACCAGCCGGGGTTCACCCTGGGCGGCCCGCTGCGGCGGGACCAGACATTCGTGTTCCTGGCCTACGAGCTGTTGTACCGGCGCGAGCCGGTCTTCGTGCGCATTCTGGGCAACCAGGCGCTGCTGAAGCCCTCGCCGCAGCAGACGCCGCTGTTCGATTTCCTCAAGCGCGTGCCGGCGCAAACGCTGCGCGACGCGGGCATCAGCCCGTCGCTGCCGGTGCTGTTCGACCTGGCGCCCGACTCGCCGGTGGCGGCCACGCGCCAGACCTACAACATGCTGGCCCGGTTCGACGGCGCCAAGCCCACCAAGGGGGACCGCAACGTGGGCAGCATCAAGCTGGACCACCGCTTCCAGAACAGCGACACGCTGGCGCTGCGCCACATCTGGTCGCTGGAGAAATCCTTCGGCAACTACGCGGGCGGGCTGAGGGCGCTGGATCGCGGCACCTCCAACGCGGCCGGGGACAACTCCTTCGCCGCCGCCCACACGCACCTGCTGGGCGGCACCACGCTCAACGAATTTCGCTTCCAGTTCGCGCGGCGGGTGTTCAAGGTGGACGCCATCGATCCCTTCGGGCCGGCGGTCAGCATCAAAGGTGTGGCCGAATTCGGCCGCGACACCGATCTGGATTCGGACCGCAACGAGCGCCGCCTGCAGTGGGCCGACATCATCATCCGGACGCGCGGCAAGCACACCCTGAAATTCGGCGCCGACATCAACTACCTGCTGTTCAGTACGCGCTCGCCGATGTTCATGGGCGGCTCGTTCGATTTCCAGAACCCGGGCGATGCGCTGCTGCTGGGGCTGGCGATCAACACGGCGGGAGTGGTGGCGGTGCCGCCGGACTCGCCGCTGGCTTCGCAGGACGGCGTCACCCGCCTGGAGACGCTGCTGTCCCGGCTGGGGCAGCAGGCCCTGGTCCCCTCGGTGGTCCGCGGTCCGGCCGCCCAGCCGCTGACTTCGCTGCAGATGTTCATCATGGGCCTGCCGCGCGTCTACAACCAGGCCTTCGGCGATCCCTTCGACGAATTCTCGAACCAGCGGCTGGGCTTCTTCCTGCAGGACGGGGTGCGGTTCAGCCGCCGCCTGAACCTCAACGTCGGCTTGCGCTACGACGTGGAGTTGCAGCCCGAGCCGGTGCACCGCGACCTGAACAACCTGGCGCCCCGCTTCGGCCTCACTTACAACCTGCGGCGCAGCGGCTTCACCGTGGTTCGCGCCGGTTACGGCATCTACTACCAGCCGCTGTTCCAGTTCGTGCCCTTTGCCGCCCGGGTGCTGGACGGAAAGCTCGTCAACCTGGTGCGCACGCTCAATGACGACCTGGCCGGCCGGGCCGGCGCCGCCGCCCTCTGGCAATACGAATTGCAGAACGGTTTGATCGGCCGGCGCACGCTGCCCATCGCCGAGTTGACCGAGCAGTTCGGGCTGAAGCCGGGCCGCGACTCGCGCGTGGTCCAGGGTGTCACTTCCAACCTGGTGAACCCCTACAGCCACCAGGCCAGCCTGGGGCTGGAGCAGCACCTGGGGCGCGACCTCGCCGCCGAGGTCAACTACACCCTGGTGCGCGGCGTGAAGCTACTGCGCAACAACATCGGCAACCTGAGACCCATCGGAGAGCGGGTGATCCAGGCGGGCGGGCGGACCCTGGATTTCGGCCCCATCTTCACCTCCGTGGACCCCGGCGTCCTCACCCGCTTCGTCATCGGCAGCGAGGCCTCGTCGATCTACCACGGCATGACCGCGCGCGTCAGCCGCCGCTATCAGCGCAACTATCAGTTCCTGGCCTCCTACACGCTGGGCAAATCCATCGATGATGCCACCGACATCAACCAGTCGCTGGCGCCCCAGAACCCGTTGAACGCCCGCGACGAGCGCGCGCCTTCCTCCTTCGACGTGCGCCACCGGCTGGTGATCAGCGCGGTGATGGACAGCCCCTTTCGGCGCTTCGCTTTTCGCGATTTCACGCTGGCGCCGATTATCACTTACCGCTCCGGGTATCCCCTCAACGTGCTGCTGGGCGTGGACCCGGGGACCAACAACTTCAACGCCACCAACACGCAGCGGCCCGCCGGCTGCGGCCGCAACACCGGCCTGGGCCCCGATTTCCAGAGCTTCGATTTGCGCCTGGCCCGCCGCTTCTCGATCCGCGACCGATGGAAGATGGACTGGATCGTAGAGGGGTTCAACCTGCTGAACCGCACCAACTTCAAGACCGTGAACGCCACGGTCAACAGCCTGGTCTACCCTTACTCTACGTTCCGCGTCAGCGGCATCAAGGGGAAGCCCACCACCGAATTCCTCGGTTTCACCGACGCCTTTGCCCCGCGCCAGTTCCAGTTGGCGTTGAAGATTCATTTCTGAGGACCAATCCGCAGATTTCGCAGATTACGCAGGTTTTCAGGTTTCAGAATCTGCGGAATCTGCGTAATCTGCGGATTGGTTTCTATGCGGGAATGGACGGCATCCCTTGTGTGTCTGGCGCTGGTGGTGTCGCTGGGAATCGGCGCGCGGCTGATGGCCGGCTCCATCTGGCGCAGCTTCATCGAATACCGAAGCCCGTACCTGCTGCGCGCCAGTGCGCCGGCCGGGCCACGCCTGGCCGACCGCGTGGTGCTGGTCACGGTTGACGGCCTGCGCCTGGACACCTCGCGCGGCCTGAGTTTCCTGAACCAATTGCGGGCCCGCGGCGCCGACGGCGCGGCGCGCGTTGGCCTCCCGTCGCTTTCCAGCCCCGGGCGCGCGGCATTGGCCACCGGAGCCTGGGCGGAGGTCCACGCGGTCACATCCAATTTTGCCAAACGGCGGATCGAGCAGGATTCCATCTTTTCGCTGGCGCGCGGCGCCGGCTTGCGCAACCTGGCGGCCGGATCGCACTTCTGGCAGCGCAGCTTCGCGCCCTGGCTGGACGCTTTTCTGGCTGCGCCCGACGAACCGAAGGAGCCCGATCCGGCGCAAGTGCGGGAGTTTCAACAGGCCGAATGCGCGGGCGTCCTGGGATTCCTGCGCGACGCGGGTGTTGCGGGCGCCGGCGCCGGCCACCTCGCCCGCTTCGACCTGCTGGCCATCGACCTGCTGGCCGGCGACGCCGCATCGCACGACTTCGGCAGCCGCTCGCCGCTGGCGCTGGAAATCTACGCGCTGGAGGACGGTTGCCTGTCGCAGATCCTCCCGTTGGTGGTGTTGAGCAGTACGGTGGTGATGGTCGAGGCCGATCACGGCCACGTGGACCGCGGCGGGCATGGCGGCGACGAGCCCGAGGTGCTCCATGTGCCGCTGGTGATGGCCGGCGGGCCGGTGCGTTCCGGCGTCAGCTTCCAGGCCGAACAGGTGGACGTAGCTCCAACCATCTGCGCGCTGCTCGGCCTTCCCCTGCCGGCCACCGGCCAGGGAAGAATCCTGCTCGAGGCGCTGCGCCTGGACGAGCCTACCGCGGCCGCCTTGCGCCGCGCGCAGGATCAACAGAAGGCGCGGTTTGCCGGGCTTCGCGCGGGAATTCTGGGTGCAGCGCCGGCCGACGCGCAAAGCCGAGCCCGAACCGGCCGAGACCGGCCCGCCTTTCTGATCGGCGCTGCCCTGGTCGGCCTGCTCGCCTGGCTCTTTGCCGGCCTTCGCGGCCGCCGCCAGCGGCTCGCCGTGCTCGCGGCCTTGGTGGTTTTCTGGCTGACCTACGCGCTGCTGTTTCGTCTCCTGGGGCTGGCTTATTCGCTTACCGCGGTGAACAAGGAGGCTTACCTCAACAGCTTCTTCTTGCGCGACATGCTGGCGGGCGCCATCGCCCTGCTGTTTGCCGCGTTCTCCGCCGGAATGATCTGTAGCGGCCACCTTCAGGTCGCCACCTCACGCGCCACTGGCGCCCAACCGAGCCGCGACCGTAAGGGAGCGTCCCCAACTCCTTACCTGCGCGCGGGCGGTCGGTCTTGGGGACGCTCCCTTACGGTCGCGGCTCGCCTGGGCGCCGCCGTGAGCCTGCTGGTCAGCGTCGTTCTCGGCATCCTCGTGCTTTCGGCTTGGTGGCTTGACGGACTGTGGACCCGGGCCTGGCTTCCCAATCTGCGCCTGGGGTTCATGGTCTACATGAACCTGCTGGTGATGTATGCGGTGTGCTTCGCCGCCTGGCTGGCGCCGCTGGCTGCCTGGTTGGGCGGGTGGATCAGTAAGCAGTAGGCAGTGGGCCGGCTCACTGCCTACTGCTTACTGAACAGGCTCAAGGCGCACGAACGCGCCGTTGTATGCCGGGCAACTCCCACCGCCCGCCATGACGGCGGGGATCAGCAGGTTCAGCGAAGTGCCGCGGGCCCGCGAGCCGCTCACCGGCATCAACGCCATGTCCTCGCGGATGCTGTCGTCCAGTTCCAGCCGCGCCGGGATTCTCCCCATCGGGGAGATCACGTGCACCATGCAGTTCTCTGTCAGTTGCTCGATGGCCGCCGTGCGGGGGTGAAGGCGGACATCGTAGCAAAGCGGCTCGCCGGCGATCTCCTGCTGCGAATTCAGATGCCGCCTGCTCTTGCAGCAGACCAGCCGCAGCGGGAACTCGGTGGCCGGCTTCGGCAGGCGGGCCGGATCGGCGGCGAACGGCGCCGGGAAGCGGAACTTGCCGTCGGCGGTAGAAAAGACGCGGTTGTGAAAGGGCACGCGGGCCAGCAGCGGGTTCTCGATGAAGCCCTCGCGGAAGAACTTGTCGCGCAGGCCGGCGTCCTGGAACAGCGGCGCCAGCAGGCGCTCGGTCCATTCCCGTTCGCTGCCCTGCATCTTCTCGCCGAAGCCCAGCCGCTCGGCCAGGGCCTGAAAAATCTCCAGGTCGGTGCGCGCCTCGCCCACGCGCTCGGCCACCGCCTGCTGCCAGGCGACGTAATTGTGGCCGTAGCTGGAGACCGGCCCGCTCTCTTCCAGAAACGAAACGTGCGGCAGCACCAGGTCGGCCGCCAGCACCGTGTCGGTCCAATGGAAATCGACCGCCGCCACGAAGGGCAGCGAACCCAGGCACTCGGCCACCGCGTTGGAGTCCGGCAGGGTGCGCACGGGATTGATGCCGTTGATCCAGACCATGCGGATGGGGGGATCGAGCGCCGGCAGGTGGCGCCAGAAATCGCCCTCGGGCACCACGCGGTTTGGCGCC
>JAPKYU010000272.1 GCA_026394175.1 Acidobacteriota bacterium
CAAAACCGCGCCGGCCGGCGAGCAGCGCGTTGCTCTGGAGTTGGAAGTGGCGAATGCCTGGGTAGGCCCGGGCCGCAACCTGACGGCCCGCATCCCGCTCACTCTTGCTGTGAAGTGAACCACAAAGACACCAAGAACACAAAGACACACAAAGAAAACCTTTTTGTGTTACTTGGTGTCCTTTGTGCCTTGGTGGTGAATCAGTAGCCTTCTTCGTCCACGCGGACCTTGCCGGCGAAGTGGCGGTTCACGAAGACGAAGTAGCCGATCACCAGCACCATGCCGATCGTCCACTATACCAGGCCTACGCGCAGGGCATAATCGCCAGTTTTGCTGTTGTGGACGGTCAGGAACCAGGCGGCATTCGTCCTCGCGGCGCGCCATGGATGGCGATACTCAGATCATTCGCTGGCGACCGGGCCGCACCGCAGTCGAAACCTTTTTCCCCCTGCGCGACCTGGAACTCCGGGAATCGCCGGCACGCGTCCACGATATCGCGGTTGACGCCAACCACCAGCTTTATCTCGGCGAGAACGATAATCACTTTCGGTCCAGCTATCTGTGGACGGCCACGCTGCCGGAATGAGGCCGGGGGGGCGGCGGATGGTTGAGCGGCAGGAAGCGGGCCCAACGTCGGGCCGGCGACTGTGATAATCTCCCCACCTCGATGTCTTCTCCCGGTAGACAGCCAAATGCCGGCTGATGCTGCTTGCCTTTGACTGCGAAACATCGCCTATGAGACGACCTGTAGCATTGCTGGCCCTGATTTGCTGCTGTATGGCGGGCGTCGGCCGCACGGCTGAGCCGACGCTCACGGACGTCCGCTACGGCCCGCACCAGCGAAACGTGCTGGACTTCTACAAGGCGGCCGCGAATGGCCCCTCGCCGGTGTTGATCTTCTTTCACGGCGGCGGATTCCGGGGAGGCGACAAGGGCTCTGTCCGCCAGGCCGCCGACCAGTATTTGCACGCCGGCATCGCCGTGGTTTCCGCCAATTACCGCTTGAGCCAACAGGCCATCTACCCGGCTCCGATGCTGGACGGCGCCCGGGTTGTGCAGTTCGTCCGCTCCAAGGCCAGGGACTGGAACATCAACGCCTCCCAGGTGGCCGTTTCCGGCGGTTCTGCCGGCGGCACCATGGCCCTGTGGATTGCCCTGCACGACGACCTCGCCGAGCAGGCCGGCCCCGACCCGGTCGCCAGGATCTCCACCCGCGTCTCGTGCGCGTCGGTAAAAAACGCCCCAAGCTCGATGGACCCGGAATTCATCTTGAAGTACGTCGGCTCAACCAATTTTGGCGCGATGCTGGCCCTCCACGGCGCCCGAACACTGGAGGAGTATCGCACGCCGAAGTTGCGCAAGCAGGCCCTGGATGCTTCGCCGATCGAGCATGCCACCCCGGACGACCCGCCCCTGTTTCTGTGGTACGGAGGCGCTCTGACGCCCACACCGCTGGCGGCCGACACCCCATTCAGCGGCTGGATTCACCATCCTCGTTTCGGCGAGCTATTGAAAGAGAAGTACGACAAGCTGGGCCTGGAGTGCCATTTTCTGCACCGGGGCAAGCCGGCGGCGCAGGACGCTGAAATCGAGTTTCTGCGGAAGTGTTTTCAGGCCAGGCCCGCATCCCCGAAGGGAAGTGCTCAGCGCCGCTAAGCACACGAAGTTCGGCTTCCCCAACCTCTATGTCCACGATCGGAATGGCGGTACCATGACCATCGCCGGCAACGCCCGGACGAGGCAGCCGGCATTAAGGAGAGTCTGAGCAATGGCAAACGCCACCACACGGCGGGAATTGTTGCGGTGCGGGGGACAGGCGCTGGCCCTGGCTTCCCTGGGCCCCTTTTTTCATGTCGGCCGCGCGGGCGAGCTGCGCCGGCCGAATTTCCTGTTTCTCCTGACTGACGACCAGAGCTACGCGACGCTCAGTTGCACCGGCCATCCCTTCATGAAGACGCCGAACATCGATTCGCTGCGGCGCGGCGGCGTGCTGTTCACGAACGGCTTCGTGGCCATGTCGCTGTGCGCGCCCAGCCGCGCCTGTTTCCTCTCGGGGCAGTACCCATTCAGCAACGGGATCTACAACAACCAGATCCGATGGAACCAGCAGACTCAGACGCTGCCCATGCTGTTGCACGAGGCCGGCTACACGACGGCCCACATCGGCAAGTTTCACATGGACGGCGACGACCGCCTGCAGCCCGGCTACGACTACTGGGCCGCGCAGATTGGCCAGGGCCAATACCTCGATCCGCGCAAGAACATCAACGGGACATGGACGGACCTGAAGGGGTACGACACCAACATCGTCACCGATCAGGCCATCGAATTCATGCGCCGCGTCCCCCGGGATAAGCCCTTCTGCGTCTGGATCGGCTACAAGGCGTGTCACGGGCCGTTCACGCCGGCGCCCGGTCACGAGCGCGACTTTGCCGACATCGAGATCAAGCCGCCCGCGTCGTACTATTCCGACAACGCCGGCAAGCCGGCGCGCCTGCGCCAGAAGGGCAACCGCGCCAACGCGGCGGGCCGGAAGGCGGCCAAGGCCGGGGAAGCCGCGAAGAAGGCGACCCGCAAGGCCGCGGGCGGCAACCCCGATCCGAGCAACCTGAAGGAGTGGGCCGAGCGCGAGCGCAATCAGCTCCGTTGCCTGATGGGCGCCGAGGACAGCGTCGGCCGCCTGCTGGCCCTGCTGGAGGAGCGGAAAATCGCTGACGACACCATCGTCTTCTACTCGGGAGACAACGGTTTCTTCCACGGCGAGCACGGCGGCCTGCACGGCAAGATGGAGGCCTACGAGGAGTCGCTGCGGGTTCCGATGATCGCCCGTTATCCCCGCTTGATCAAGCCGGGCCAGACCTGCGATGCCATGGTGGCCAACGTGGATCTCGCCCCCACCATTCTCGACTTCTGCGGAATACTCGCGCCACGACAGATGCAGGGCCGTTCCTGGCGCCCGCTGGCGACCGATTCCCCGAATGCCAGCCGGCGCGATTGCTTCCTGTATTCGATGTACGGCGCGGGCGCCGATCCCCAAACGCCGACCGTGAAAGCGATCCGCACGAACCGCTATAAGCTGATCCTCAGCCTCAACCCCGCTGATGTGGAAGAGCTGTATGACCTGAAGAGCGACCCGCAGGAAATGAAGAACCTGGCCGGAGCGGGCACCCAGGACCAGGTCCGCAAGCTGAAAGAGCGGATGCTGGCCGAGATGCGCGAACTGGGCGACCCGGCCGTCCCGCTGGTGGAAGCATCACTCAAGCGGTCTTAGCGGATCCCGCACAAAAGGGTAACAGTGCGGGGAGTCATTTCACCGCCGGGACACCAAGGCCCGAAAACGCTCTTCGTAGTCCTTGGTGTCCCGGCGCCTTGGTGTTTTTGTGAAGGCGCTTCAGAAGTAGAGCTTCAGCGCGAACTGGATGACGCGCGCGGCCTCGCCCGCATCGATGATGTTCTGCGTGCTCGGCGGAGCGACCGTCGCGCAGCAGGTGTTCGAGAACACGCTGGAGCGGAAACCGCCCGACCCGGCGGTGGCCAAATGCGGGCCGTCGAAATTGGGGTGGTTGAGGGCGTTAAACATTTCCATGCGGAACTGGAGCTTGAACCGCTCGCTCAGCGCGAGCTGCTTGCTGAGGCCGAGGTCCAGGTTCCAGTAACTGAGGCCATAGAAAATGTTGCGGCCGGCCCCCATGCCGCCCGGGGCGGGCAGGGCAAAGCTGGAGATGTCCTTGAACAGGCGGGGACCGATCACGCCGGGAATGTCGTACAACCCTACCTCCGGTTTGGGGCCGACGAGCACGGCCCGCGATTCGTGCGAGTAATTCGAGGTGCGCACACTGCTGCGCACGCTGAAGGCCTCGCCCGACATGAACGTGTACATCCCGTTCACCGACCAGCCGCCGGCGATATGCTGCAGCACCGAGGGCCCCGATTTGAGGAAGGCCTTGCGCTTGCCGAACGGCAGTTCGTAGATGCTGGTCACGGTCATCAAATGGCGGCGGTCGAAATCGGACGGGCCGCGTTCGTCGCGCCAGTTGCGAATACTGGACGGGGCCCGGGAGGTCGTCGTGCTGAGCCCGCCGCCGGACGAGGAGCCGATGGGGTCCACCGACTGGTCGTCCGTCGATTTCTGCAACGTGTAGGCCAGCCCCAGCAGCAGGCCGGCGTCGAACCGCTTTCGGAGGGTCAACTGGCCGCTGTGATAGTAGGAGTCGCCGCCGGAATCGAGATAGGTGATGGTGGCGAATTGCTGGTTGGGCCGGAGATGGGCGGCCACCGTGGTCTGCTCGACGCGGCCGGAGAAGTTCCCGGCGCCGTTCAACTGCAGGTCGCTCTGGGTGGTGCTGCTGTTGACGAAGGTGCTGGTGAGAGTGCCGGAAGCCACCAGCGGCACAACTGTGCCCGTGACGCCCGCCGGGCAGGTGGAGCCGTCGGGCCGGCAGCCCTTGTTCATGTTCTGCTGCATGATCAGGAAGGACGGCAGGATGGGGTCGGCGCCGATTTCGTTCAGGTCGTAGGCGCGGTACAGGCGCGTGCCGCGCCGCCCGATGTAGGCCACCTGGGCCACAAATCCCTTCGGCAGTTCCCGCTGAATGTTCAAGGTCCATTGATGCACCGTCGGGATTCTAAGCTGAGGATCGAAGCTGATCATGTTCGGCGCGTTGGAAAGTAACTGCGCCGGCGCCGTCAGGAAGCTGGTCGGCTTGACCGTGGGCGGCGGCAACTCCTGGAGGAACCCTTCGCCGATCCGCTTGTCGGAAACCGCGGTGCAACCGGGCGTGGTCGCTCCGCCAACCACCGAGGCGCAGGAAAACACCTGTCCGGGGACGTTTCCGGAGACGGCGGTGATCATGAAGGATGGGAGCGTATCGAAGGCGATGCCGTAACCGGCCCGGACCACCGTCTTGGTGCTGTTGCGCGGCGCCCAGGTCAGCCCCAGCCGCGGGCCCAGAGCCCCGAGGTTGTTGCGCTTGTACCAACGATCGGCGTGAACGAACGTGACCGGCCCCTGGGAGCCGTCGATGGGCTTGTCTGGCACGTAAACACGGTTACCGGCTTCCGTGGGCGCCATGTTGATCTCCCAGCGGAGCCCGGCGTTCACCGTAAAACCGCGTGTTACCTTCCACTGGTCCTGCACGTAGAAGTTGTATTGCTT
>JAPKYU010000344.1 GCA_026394175.1 Acidobacteriota bacterium
AGAAGCTGGCGGCGGTTGGCTTCCTCCAGGTCCAGGCAGGCGCGTTCGGGCGCCAGGTCGCGCAACGGCGGCCCTCCGGCCGTCAGCACCTGCCGGGGCAGCCGGATGTCGGCGGGATTCTGCCCGCGCGGGTTGCGGAACAGTTCGTCCGCGTAAGCGAACTGCGAGCGAAACGCCACGATTACTTCCTCACCCACCTCGTAGCAGCAGGAACGGATGCCGGGGCCGATGGCGGCGTACATCCGGGTTGGATCGGCTCGGTACCGCGCCCGCATCAGGCCCACCGCTTTCTCCGCGATGCGCTTCGCCGTGCCCCGCCAACCGGCGTGGATCACCCCGACTGCCGGAATGCCCGGATCGAACAGCAGAATGGGGAAGCAATCGGCCGTCTTCACCGAGAGCGCCAGGCCGGGAGTCGCGGTGACCAGCGCGTCGCCGACCGGCGCCGTTTGCGGCGCCTCTTTCAGAGGCCACACCATATCGGAATGCACCTGCCTGACGAACACCGGGCCAATGAACTTTCCGCCGCCGGCGGCCCGGCGGAAGAACCGCTCGCGTTCCGAGTGCCGCGTGCTGAAACCATGGGCGACGCCCGGCAGATCACGCCACGCTCTGGCGTAAATAAAGTCAGTTTCCACGGCGAAGCTGTGGAGCGCCGGGTCTTGCGCCGCGGATCGGCCCCCGCTGCCGGCATGCCGGGCATCAGGCCCGGCGCTAGATTTGAAACGTTGAGCCATTGAAAAAGTAATGAGTGATGAGTGAATTCACCACTCGTTGCTCATTGCTCATCACTCATCACTTTCCAGAATCACCTGTGCGATGCTCTGGCCGGCGGTGTGCGAAATGGACAGGACCACGTTGCGGACCTTGAGCGCAGCCGCCATCGCCGCGGCGGCTCCCGACAGGCGCAACGTGGGCCTGCCGCTCGGCAGGTTCACAACCTCGAAGTCGCGCCAGGTGACCCCTCGCCGCCAGCCGGTTCCGAGCGCTTTCATCCCTGCTTCCTTGGCGGCGAAGCGCGCCGCGTAGCGCTGGAAGCGGTTGCGGCGGCCGTCGCAGTAGGCCATCTCGCCGGGGGTAAAGACGCGCTCCAGAAAGCGGCGGCCGAAGCGCGCCGCGGCTGCCTCGATGCGCGCCGGCTCGGCAATGTCAATTCCAAGTCCAACAATCATGGAGAATTATGAATGATGAGTTATGAATCATGAATTGCCGGATCGGCCGGCCAGACAATTCATAACTCATAATTCATCACTCCTGGCGGTCACTCCGTCTTCGCATACGCCGGTCACAAGGACATCCATGATCCGGTTGGGTTCGGCCGGGG
Organism: Acidobacteriota bacterium; assembly: GCA_026394175.1. GTDB lineage: Bacteria > Acidobacteriota > Terriglobia > JAJPHL01 > JAPKYU01 > JAPKYU01. The sequence goes on from JAPKYU010000344.1 coordinate 1,325, forward strand.
CGGCGAGTTTTACCTTCAGATAGTTGTCGCTGAGCGCGGCGCCGTCCTGCAGCGTGATGACCGAGAGGCGCCGCCCCACCTGGCGGCGGCGGAACTCCAGGTTTTTGCGGGCGGCCAATTCCCGCAGCAGGCGGTTGCGCTCGCGCGCCAGGCGCCCGTTCACCTGGCCGGGCATGGCATCCGCCGGCGTGCCCTCGCGGCGCGAGTAGGTGAACACGTGCAGGTAGGTGAAGGGCAGGCGCTCGACCAGCGCCAGCGTCTCGCGGAATTCCGCGTCGCTTTCGCCGGGAAAGCCGGCCATGACGTCGGCCCCGAACGCGGCGTTGGGTAACAGTTCCGCGGCGCGCTGGATGCGCTCGGCGTACTGTGCGGCGCGGTAGCGGCGCCGCATCCGGCGCAGGACGGCGTCGGAGCCGCTCTCCAGCGGCGCGTGCACGTGACGGGCGATGCGCCGGCTCCCGGCCGCCAGCTCCAGCAACTCGTCGGTCCAGTCCAGCGGTTCGACCGAGCTGATGCGGATGCGCTCGATGGCGGTGTGCTCCAGCAGCGCGCCGAGCATGTCGGCAAGCGTGCGTCCGGGGCGCAGGTCCCGGCCCCATCTCCCCAGGTTGATACCCGAAAGCACGATTTCCCGGTAGCCGGCGGCGTGGAGCTGCTCGGCCTGCCCCATCACCGCATCGAGAGGCAGGCTGCGGCTGCGGCCGCGAACCGCCGGGATGATACAGAACGAGCAGCGGTTGTTGCACCCGTCCTGCACTTTGACGTTGGGACGGGTGCGCTCCGCGCCGGCGGCATACACCGCCGCGACCCTCAGCTCGGTCTGGGCCAAGATGTCGCCGGTGATGATCTGCGCCACAGCAGGCTGGAGGCTGGAGGCCGGAGGCTGGAGGGCGAAGTGCTGAGTGCCGGCGGCATCTGGCCGGATGATGTTGGAGATCTCGGACTTGTGGGAGTTGCCGACCACCCAGCGAACGCCGGGCAGCGCGGCGAGTTCCCGGGGCGCCCGCTGTGCATAACAGCCGGTCACCAGGATGCGGCCCTCCGGGTTCTGGCGGTGCAAACGCCGAATCCAGTGGCGCGCATCTTCGTCGGCCGCGGCTGTGACCGTGCAGGTATTGACGACGATCAAGTCGGCCGAGCGGCCGTCGGCTGCCGCCTCCAGGCCGTGCCGGCGCAACTCCTGCTCCAGGAGCGCGCCTTCGGCCTGCGTCGCCCGGCATCCGAAGCTTTGAACGAAGAAACGCCGCACCGCTCCATTCTATCGAATCCGGCGAAACCCGCACAGTGCCGGCCGCGCGCGGACACCCGCGCGCTACGCTGCCCGCGCAGTGAAACGGAGTGACTGCGATGTCGCAGGAGAAATCGGGCGCCCGGCGGGGCCGCGCTGGCGCGGCGGGAAATCGTCGCCCCCGCAAGCCACCGCCGGGCCGGATGGTTACCAGGTTGTCAAAGCCTCAGACGGTCGCCGAAGTCGACCGCCGCTGCTGGAAGCATTCGCGGCAGAAGACCGGACGACCTTGCGTGGGTTTGAACGGGACCGTCGTTTCCTTGCCGCACTCCGAGCAGACCGTGGTGGTTTCCACCTTCATGTAACCCGAGCCCCCGCTCAGAGCCGCGTTGCGCTTCCCTTTGCACGCCTTGCAACGCTTCGGTTCGTTCTTGAAGTTCTTGTCGGCAAAAAACAGTTGCTCCCCCGCGGTAAAGATAAATTCCGCTCCGCAATCGACGCACTTCAGGACTCTGTCCTTGTATTCGACCATTTCGGTGTACGCTCCCTCTAAAGCCCCAAGGTTCGAGCCTCCTGCCGGAAAGGCTATGAGCAGAGGAAAGGCCCCTCCTGCTCTCCTGCTGAAAGCCGGAATCCGACCAGCGGGATCACCAACCTATGGGTCCCCATCCGCCCCCGGCGAACCGGAAGGCCGGCGAGCCGGAGGAAACGGATCAGGTAAAAAATGTATGGGCCCGAAAGCCTTGACCGGAACACCACCGGGTCCCGCTCTGGGGGAAGACGAAACCCGGCCCCCAACCTTACTGCCCCACCGGGACAGCAAGCAACTCTGAAAACGGCGCTATTCGACCTCGCGCCGGCTCTTCTTGCGATTTCTCTTGCGCGCCAAGGCCTGCTTGACGCGGCGCTTCTCCCCTGGTTTCAAGTAGAAAGAGTGGCGCTTCACTTCCTTGATGATGTCTTCTTGTTGCACCTTCCTCTTGAACCGGCGAAGGGCGTTCTCAAGGGATTCCCCCTCTTGAAGCCTCACTTCAGCCACGCAGTAAACACCCCCTCAGCTTCGCAGAGTCTGCTTCGGCTCGTAATCATAGGCATTTGCTTGCCGAAGTCAAGCGATTTTATCTTGTTCTTAGCCACAAAAGACAAAGGCGACTCAAAAGCGCCTCACAGTACCGCATCGCTTATTCTACCAGCAGTTATCGCTTTGGCCCCCCGTCGCCCGCCTGACGTTGGGGAGAGGGTGTGGGCCAACTGACCCCCGCCCAGGCTGACAGCCTGCGCCGCCGCCGTCCGCAAGTGCTTGAAAAGTGGCACAGGCCTTTAGCCTGTGCTACTTTCAGCGGCATCCATCTCCCTTTTTTTAAGAGCCTGCTGGCGTTCACGAGACGTCTGGGCTAATCTAGTTGGGAGCCGGGTTTTGGCCTCTTGATTCACCGTCGAGCGGGAGGTTTTTGAAGCTGCCCACATCCGCAATTGGTTGCAGCCGGCCGCCAGGGAGGGCGGTGGCCGGCCCAGGCATCGGCCATGAGTCCCAATAGATCTGGAGGCTCGATGAAAGACGTGGTTGCCGTGCTGCTGGCCGGTGGAGCCGGCGAACGCCTGTACCCGCTCACCCGGGAACGGGCCAAGCCGGCCGTGCCTTTTGGCGGCTGCTATCGCATCATCGACGTCACCCTGAGCAATTGCATCAACTCCGGCGTCCGCCGGATGCTCATTCTCACCCAGTACAAGGCGCTGTCGCTGAACCGGCATATTCGTGAAGGCTGGAACATTTTGTCGCCGGAACTGGGCGAGTTCATCGAGATTCTGCCGCCCACCAAGCGGGTCAGCGAACACTGGTACCGTGGCACGGCCGACGCCCTTTACCAGAACCTGCACAGCATCACCGTGGAGGCGCCGGGCTACGTGCTGGTGCTGGCCGGCGACCACATCTACAAGATGAACTACGCGCTCATGCTGAACCAGCACGTGCAAACGGGCGCGGACATCACCGTCGCCACCATCCAGGAAAAGCCCGCGGAGTCCTACCGGTTCGGGGTCGCCGACATCGACAGCCAGGGCCTCATCGTGGGGTTTGAGGAGAAGCCCGCGGTCGCGGGTCAGCGTTCGCCGTACAACCCGAACACCATCAGCGTCTCGATGGGCATCTACCTTTTCAGCACCAAGGCCCTGCTGGAGTTGCTGTGCCGCGACGCCGAGGACCCCAATTCCAGCCACGATTTCGGCAAGGACATCATCCCCCGGACGCTCGACCAGTACCGCGTTTTCTCCTTTGATTTCATCGACGAGAACCGGAAGGAGCTGTACTGGCGCGACGTGGGCACGCTGGAGGCCTACTACGAGGCGAACATGGACCTGGTGGCGGTGGAGCCGGTCTTCAACCTGTACGACCAGCACTGGCCCATCCGCACCTACCAGCGGCAGTATCCGCCGGCCAAGTTCGTGTTCGCGCAGGAAGGGCGGCGGATGGGCATCGCCGTCGATTCCATCGTTTCTCCGGGGTGCATCGTCAGCGGCGGCCGCGTGGTCAACAGCGTGCTCTCCCATGCCGTGCGCATCAACAGCTACTCGGAGGTGGACAGCGCCATCATCTTCTCCGGCGTCAACGTGGGCCGCTACAGCCGCATCCGGCGGGCCATCATTGAACGCGACGTGGATATACCGGAGAATAGCGAGGTCGGGTTCGATCCCGACGAAGACCGGACCCGCGGGTATCACGTCACCGAGTCGGGGCTGGTGGTGATCGGCCGCGATGACCAGGCGACGGAGCAGCACCGCGGTCTTTCTTATGCCGCCAGTTGAGCAAGAATCGGCTGACGGCCGATTGAATTGTTTTCCCTATATTCCTCACGGCGATTGGCGAGATGTGGTAGAGCGCCGATCCTGGAAAGGCGAGGTCATGAAAACTATTGAACGGGTGCAGGGGCGCGAGGTTCTCGATTCTCGCGGCAACCCCACAGTGGAAGCGGAGGTGCGCGTGGCGGGCGGCTTTCTGGGCCGCGCCGCCGTTCCCTCCGGCGCCTCCACCGGCGAGCATGAGGCGGTGGAGCTGCGCGACGGCGACGCCGGGCGCTATCTCGGCAAGGGCGTTCGGAAGGCCGTCGAGAACGTGAACGGGCCCATCCGCAAGGCGGTGCTGGGCCTGGACGCCGCCGACCAGGCGCTGCTGGACCGGCGCATGATCGAATTGGACGGCACGCCCAACAAGTCCAAGCTGGGCGCCAACGCCATCCTGGCGGTCTCCATGGCGGCGGCGCGGGCCTCGGCCGCCGCCGTCGGCCTCCCGTTGTACCGCTACCTGGGCGGCGTCCACGCCACCGTGCTGCCGGTTCCGCAAATGAACGTGCTGAACGGCGGCGCCCACGCCGACAACAACGTCGATTTCCAGGAGTTCATGCTCTTCCCCCTGGGCGCTTCGCGCTTCTCCGAGGCCCTGCGCATGGGCGTCGAGACCTTCCACACCCTGAAAAAGGTGCTGAAGAAGCGCGGCTACAGCACCGCGGTTGGCGACGAAGGCGGCTTTGCTCCCAACCTCAAGTCCAACGTCGAAGCCATCGAGGTGCTCTTGGAAGGCATCCAGCAGGCCGGCTTC
>JAPKYU010000269.1 GCA_026394175.1 Acidobacteriota bacterium
ACCTCCTGCCGCTTCTTCGCCATGCCGTCCACGTCCCTGGTGGGATGGCGGAAATCGCTCGACTTTGGTACGCTTCTTTGTTGGCTTCCCGCAACTTGGGCCAATTCTTGCGAGCGCTTACCTCGGACTTGAGTCCTGAGACCTGAGGCTTGAGTCTAGTCCGGCTCTCAGGACTGAGGACCCAGGTCTCAGGACTGAGGACTTGGGACGGCAATGGCAGCTTGGGGGCAAGGGAACGAGCCGGTTCCAGAACGGATGCGAGCCGCAGTCTATCGGGGAGAAGGGCAGGTAGGCATCGAGGAGGTGCCGTGCCCGCGCATTGGTCCCAGGGAGCTGCTGGTGCGGGTCGGCGTTTGCGGCATCTGCAGCACCGACGTCAAGAAGATCACCGCGGACCTGCTTCCTCCTCCGCGTATTTACGGGCATGAGTCCGCGGGCACGGTGGTGGCCGCCGGCGCCGGTGTGACGCGCTTCCAGCCGGGGGACCGGGTGATCCTGTTCCACCATGTCCCGTGCGGCCATTGCTTTTACTGCCGCGAGCGGATTTACGCGCAGTGCCCGACGTACAAGAAAGTCGGCGTGACGGCCGGGTTTGAGCCCGCCGGCGGCGGCTTCTCCGAGTACGTCCGGGTGATGGACTGGGTCGTCGAGCGGGGCGTAGAGAAGATCCCCGACGGCGTCAGCTTCGAGGAAGCGTCCTTCGTCGAGCCGGTTAACACCTGCCTGAAAGCCGTGGAGACGGCGGGTGTGCGCCGCGGCGAGCAAGTGCTGGTGATGGGGCAGGGGCCCATCGGCATCCTGTTCCTCTTGCTGGCGCGGATGCGCGGCGCGCAGGTGTTCGTCTCCGACGTCTTTGACCGGCGGCTGAGCCGGGCTTCGGAACTGGGCGCCGACGCCGTGTTCAACGCGGGGGAGGTGGATGTGCCGGTGGCGGTGCGGCCGCTGACCGGAGGCCGCGGCGCGGACCTGGCCATCCTGGCCGCCGCCGTCCCCGCGCTGGTGCCGGCCTCGCTGGACGCGGTCCGGCCCGGCGGGCGCGTGCTGCTGTTCGCCCAGACCGAGCGCGCCGAGCGGGTGCCGCTGCCCACAGCCGCCATTTGCATGGAGGAAAAACGCCTCCTGGGAAGCTACAGCGCCGACATCGATCTGCAGGCCGAGTCGGCGCGGTTGGTGTTTGAGCGTGTTTTGCCGGTGCGGGAATTGATCACCCACCGCTTTCCCCTGGCGGAGATCGACCAGGCGATCCGGCTGGCGGCCAACCCCCGCCCCGATTCGCTGAAGATCGTCGTCGAATGCGCCTGAGGTCGCCACTGCCGTGACCAAGCGAATGCTGGCCGCCGTCCTTTACGGCAAGGAACATCTGCGGGTCGAGGAAGTCGATGTCCCGGTCATCGCCCCCGACGAGGTGCTGATCAAAGTCGAGGTGGCGCTCACCTGCGGGACTGACCTGAAGACGTGGCGCCAGGGCAGCCACGCGCGCATGATCGTGCCCCCGGCCCTGTTCGGACACGAGCTGGCCGGCGTGGTGTGCCAGATCGGCGCGGAGGTGGCCGATTTTGAAGTGGGCATGCGCGTGGTGGCCGCCAACTCCGCCCCCTGCAACGACTGCCTGTACTGCCGCAAAGACCTGGAAAACCTCTGCGAGCGGCTGTTGTTCAACAACGGCGCCTACGCCCAGTACATGCGCATTCCCGGCTCCATCGTGCGCAAGAACCTGCTGCTGATTCCGGACCACATCGGTTATCAGGACGCGGCGCTGGTGGAGCCGTTGGCCTGCGTGTTGCGCGGGCTGGAGGAAACCGACGTCAACCGCGGCGATTCGCTGGTGGTCATCGGCCTGGGTCCTGTCGGGCTGATGTTCGTGCGGCTGGCCAAGCTGCGCGGCGCCTCGGTGATCGCCATCGGCCGGCGCCGCAGCCAACTGGACGCCGCCCTGCGCATGGGCGCCGATCAGGGCATCGATGCCGGGCGCGAGCCGGACGTGGTCGCCGCGGTGAAACATCTGAGTCCCGGCGGCGTGGATGTGGCCATCGAGGCGGTCGGCAGCCCGCTGACCTGGCAGTGGGCCACCGGCATGGTGCGGCGCGGCGGCACCGTCAATTTCTTCGGTGGCTGCCCGAAAGGCTCGAAAGTCGAGTTCGATGCCACCGTGCTGCACTATTCGGAGATCACGCTGAAGGCCAGTTTCCACCACACGCCGTACTACATCCGGCGGGCGCTGCAATCCATCGCTTGCGGCGACATCCGGGCCGACGAGTTGGTGACCGCCGAAGCGCCGCTCCGCGACCTGCCGCTGGTTCTGGAGCGCATGGCCAACCGCGACGGCGACCTGAAAACCGCCATCCTTCCGTAGAACAGGCTGTAGGCCGTGGGCTGTAGGCTGTAGGCTTAAGTCGCGACGGAGCCGTCCTCCACGGTGGATGAGGAAGCGGCCGGTCCGGCTCACAGCGCGGTCGCATTGCGCCACCGGTCCCACACCCCATAGCCCACAGCCTACAGCCCACAGCCTACAGCCTACCAGTCCAGCATCATCTTCATCATCACGTACAACTGAAGCACGATGATTCCCAGAAGGACCGCCGCGCCCAGGCGGCGCGCCAACCGGTAGGCACAGGGAAGCACGATCGCTTCCTCGAGCGGTGTGGGGAGATGGGCTGCGCAGAACTCGGCGCCTTCCATGGCCGGCATCGGACATTGTTCACCAGCCGAATTCAAATGAAGGCAACGCATCGGAGTGGAAGAACCGCGCGGTAATCCCATCCGCGCAAACAAAAATGCTCACCTCGCGGTGAGCATTTTTTGCCCCCGTTCTCGCCGGGGTCTATAGGGAGAAAAAGCCTCGACGGTTGCGCAACCGCCAAAACTTTCATCGAAAGTCTAATATCCGGGTATGGGCGTGTCAAGCGAAAATTCCGGTAATTTTCTAGTAAACAAGGCGGTTAATTTCAATGGGTTACGAGGAGTCAGTTCGGAGCGCAAAAGGAGTCAAAAGTGGCAAAACCGTGTTTCCGAGCCATGTCAGGACGCTAACTCCTTTTGGGTGAATAATTTATGTTCAGTCGGATGATTTCCGTCTCCTCCAGCCGATCGAAGAACCGATTCGGGTAGCGTCTTTGGAGCGCCACACGCAGCAAACCAAAGCCCAAACCCGTGATCACCGCGAACAAGAGGAGCACGCCGATCAGCAAAAAAACGTTGAGGAGGAATCGCGCCCAACTCTGCGCCTCGTCGGCTTTCGGCACGCGCTCGTTCCAGGTAACTTCGCTTTCATACCACACGGCGGACAACAGCCGGTCGGCTGCGCCCGTATCAGCCGGGTGAATGGCGAAGGCCAGCAGCGGGCCCACCCGCCGCGACGGAATCGAGACGGGATCCGAGCCGGGCGCGTTGGGCGCCTGCTTCCATTCCTTCAGCTTCGCGGCTGCCATCTGCGGAGTGGGATAACTGACCAACAGCAGTTCAAGGGGGCGGCCGTCGCGTGAACCGTAGCGCGCCAGTTCGGCTTCCGCGCCCAGATCGAAATCAATGAGGACGGGCGGGAATTTCTTGACCAGACGGTCGAACGCCACCGGCCCCAGGATGTACTTGCCGCTGTTGGAGAGCAGGGCCTTACCGGGCAAGTACCCGGGAAGAGTCGGCAGGAAACCGCCGCCGGAGACGCCCAATTGCCCGGCCAATTGGCGGAGATCGTCCGCGCTGAGCCGGGCGTCGGCGGAGCGTACGAATACCTCCTGCTTGCGCAGCAACAGCTCGGCGCCCCGCCGCGCGAACTGCGCGCCGGCGGCCTCGCCGCACTGCCAGGTCTCATCGCGATAGAAGGTGAACAGGCCGTAGCTGCCCGACGAATCCTTCATGCGGAAGGCATCCAGGCGCACCGCCTGTCCGGGTTTGCGGAATTCGCGCCTTTCGGCCGCCGTATAGCCGTATTCGACCAGTAGGGGAGCGTCGGAACCGGCGACGGTGGCGGCGTTATAAGGCCCGAACAGTTGCCGCGGGCCTGCCGTCCACCCGGCGAAACCGTCGGGCAGCAAGAACTGCTTCCCGGTGGGCCGCACCGCGGGCGACGGGCCGGGCGGAAGCTGCTCCAGCGCCCGCCGTCCTTCTTCGGGCGCGATCAACTTAACCTGGCCGAACGCCAGGGCCGAGAAGAACAAAAAGGCAATGGAACGGCGCATCAAGGCCTATGATAACCCAGCGTCTCGCATCCGCGTGCGGGCGCAGTTTCGCGGGGCTTGCCGCTGCGCGCCATTATCGCTACAATATAGGTTTGTTGGGGTGTGTGTGCCCCGGCGGGTCCTTCCCTGCTGGGAGATGGTGTAATGGTAACACGGCAGACTCTGGATCTGCTTATCCAGGTTCGAATCCTGGTCTCCCAGCCAATCCATTCAGCCAGTTTAACAACAGAAGTTGATCGCCATGTGGCACTGGCTACGCTGCGGCGCCGGATGGCGTGAAACTACCTGGGTTGCCGAAGCGCCTGATGCAGCAGCGACTTGATGTAGGTCTGGTAAGGCAACCCTTTTTCTGCCGCCTGCCGGCGTGCCAACTCGATGTCGTTCTCCGGCAGCCGAATGGAGATCACACGCGCCTTCGAAGCCGCCAGGCGGTCCTTCAGGGTGGCCTGGTCGAGGCGCTTGAGTTGGCCTCGCTTCGCGGCTTCCAGCAGGTCCTTATCCAGCCGCGTGCGATTCCTGTGCCACCACTCGGCCTCCTCGGCCTCCGACTTGAAAACTGGTATCACACGTTTCTGTTTCATTGCCGGCTCTCGGAGTAGAGTCTTCGGTAAAGGGGGCCGGCAGCGTACGCCGTAACCGCCCGAACCTTGCCTCTGCGCGGCGTCCATACGGCGATGAGTATGCGGCCGGTTCTCGTCGCGCCGAGGACCTTGTAACGCTCCTCATCATTCTCTGCCTGGTATTCCAGGCACAGAGGATCACCAGCCATCAGCTCCTCGAATTCGCCCGGGGTCACCCGGTGCCGTTCCAGGTGTCGCCTGTTTTCGGCGTCCCAATCGAATTCAATGGCGCCGTGCACCACAACCAATATATGTCTAGTGTATATACGCTGTCAAGGGGGGGCCGCCGCGCCGGCACGGTCCATCTCTCGCCCCGCCGCGACGCCTCGTTTGTGGCCAGGAATTGGCTGCGGCGAATCGAGCGGAATTCCGTGGCGGCCGAGAACCCGGGAAGCAAAGTTCGAAACGTGTCCACCACGGGCAGCCAGCTCCCAATTCTCAAAACGAATAGGTGTGAAACAGGTAGACGTAGGCGGGGCTGATGCCGGGCGTGGTGTGGCGGATGAACGCGCCTTTGAAGAAGCGGCCGTAGCCGGCGCCCACCTGCAGGTGTCCAAAGCGGCAGGTTGCGAACAGATCCGCTTCCTGGCCGACATGGCGGCCGGCGGCGCCGGCCCGGCTGCTGGCGAACGGTTTCCCGGAGATGTTATAGAGCGCATCGCGGGCGCTGGCCAGCCAGTAGCTGTTGTACATGACGTTCAGGGCGACGTTCTTCCACAGCCCGACTGTCCCCAGCCCCCGGACGTTGTGGATGTTGCGCCAGCCGAACAGGTCCTGGTGGCCGAAAACGTCGTGGAAGGCCCCGTAGAGATGATCGAAGGTGCCAACCCGGCGGGCGTCGGAGGGGTCGCGCGTGCCGGAAGCGAACTTGTAGTCCGCGGACAGGTCGACCGTTTTCCGCGCGACGGCGAAGCGCCGGCTGACCGCGGAATACCACGCGGCCCCGCGATGAGTTGCGGCGCCCACCTTGCCGCCCTGGACCGCTCCCTCCATGCTGTATTTCATGGCGTGGGCCAGCGGTCCGGCGGCGCGAAACCCGAAGGTGCTGATTTCCAGCCGGTCTGTGCCGGCCGCTTTGCTGCCGCCTGCGAATCCGCCCGGCCGGTTTTGTGAATGGCGGAGCACATAGACATCGACCAGGGATTTCGAAAACAGGTTGGGGAATGACATGTACGTGCCCCAGACATGGTCGCCGAGGACGGGGCGATTGAATTCCTGGGGCCGGATCTTGACGGGCGAGACAAACAGCAATTCCAGGCGGGCGCGCGGCAGCCGGTAGAACAGCCGGGCGTGATCGTAGGTGCGCGCCAGGTTTCCCCACTGCGGTGTCCCGAGCAGGCGGCCCTCGCCGTAGGTGAGCATGGCGCGGCCGGCAGCCAGGCCGCTCCCGCGCGCGGGATTGGGCGCCAGCTCGAAGTGGGCCTCGTGAAGATCGGCCTGGTCGCGCACATTGGACGGCGCGTTCTCCCCATACAACGGCGCCCGCGAGTCCTGCATCATCGCCGAGGCTTTCAGCCAGGAGACAGGCTGCCAGAAGAGTCCGAGGCGGGTGCGGAACAGCGCGGCGCTCCTATCGTGTTCGTTGCCGAAGGCGACGCCGGCCCTGCTTTCATAGCGGCCGCGGAATTCGAGCGTGAGCCGCAGTTTGCCGCCCGTCTCGGCTGCCAGGCGGTCGGAGAATCGCCCACCCAGGTCCCACCAGGGTGTGTTCGATGAAGCCGTTGCCTGCACCGCCACTGGGGTTCCTGGCCCTTGCGCCCACAAGGACGCGCCCAGCAAAAAGGTCAGAAAGAGAAGGGCTGCGAAGCGCTGCAATGGCTGATAACCCACCGTAATCGGCGCATCGAAAGTATTCACTTCCGGAGCCTGATCGCTCAGCTTATTCTGTCTAACGCCACATCCCCTACCGCCCGCGCAAGCGGTCGTAGGAGTAACGGCTGGAAACGGTGCCGAGCGACTGGTTGTAGAGCATCGCCACCCCCAGCGCCGCGTTCAAGCGCCGGGTGAAGGCCTGGATCTGGCACAGGTGCTCGGCCAGCGCGGGGACACGGACCGAGGGCGTCACCAGGAATTTCTGGTAGCCGCCGTCCTCCAGCCGCGCGATTGTTCCTCCGATCACGCAGCCGGGAGGCTCGGCGAACTGCACGGAGCCGCCCGGGCCTGGCGCCAGGACGGCGGCGCATGGGCCGTGCTGAACCCGTAGCCGGCCGCCTTCGCGATTCAACTGGAAACCGGCGAGTTGCTGCGCCAAGGTGTCGAGAACATCAGGTTGACTGGAGTTCGCAGTCGGCATAGGTCGGTATAATGGCTAGGCTACAGGCTGTAGGCTGCAGGAAGAGCCGGATTTGGCCTGTAGCCTGCAGCCTGGGGCCTCTTCCATTCTGGCATTGATGCTGTTGGCGATCAACTGATGAGCTTGGCAATTTCAGGCGCGGAACTGGAGAAAATCCGCGAGCACGCCCGCATCGCCTACCCCAATGAATGCTGCGGCGTTCTGCTGGGGAAAGAGGTCGGCGGGCGGAAACTGGTGGTCGAGGCGCGCGCGCTGGAGAACGCGCAGGGCGAATCGCCCCGGAATCGCTATCTCATCACGCCCGACGTTGTGCTCGAGAACGACGGCTACGCGCGCCTGAAGGGGCTGGAAATTCTCGGTTTCTATCACTCGCACCCGGATCATCCGCCCCTGCCCAGCGAGTATGACCTGGAGAACGCCTGGCCGTGGTTCTCCTACTTGATCGTTGCGGTCAGCCAGGGCAGCCCGGGCGAAGCGATGAGTTGGGAGCTGGCCAAGGACTGGTCGCGGTTCAACCGCGAGACACTGAAAACTGATCACTGACAACTCAAAGAGAGGAATTCATGGGCGTCCAAGTCCCGGGATCGCAGCAAAACGCGGTGAAGCTAACCAACGAAGAAATCCTGCGCTACAGCCGGCACCTGATCATGCCGGAAGTGGCGATGGAAGGACAGCTCAAGCTGAAGAAGGCGCGGGTGCTGTGCATCGGCGCGGGCGGGCTGGGCTCCCCGCTGACGCTGTACCTGGCCGCTGCCGGCGTGGGGACGCTCGGCATGGTCGATTTCGACGTCGTGGATTTCAGCAACCTGCAGCGGCAGGTGATTCACGGCACCAGCGACGTTGGCCGGTCAAAGCTGGCTTCGGCGCGCGACCGCCTGAAGGAAGTCAACCCGACCGTGACCGTCATCCCCTTCGAGACCCGCCTGACCAGCGCCAACGCGCTCGGAATCCTGAAGGACTTCGACATCGTGGCCGACGGCACCGACAACTTCCCCACGCGCTACCTGGTCAATGACGCCTGCGTGATGCTGCGGAAGCCGAACGTCTACGCCAGCATCTTCCGGTTCGATGGGCAGGCCTCGGTGTTTGCCATCGAGGGCGGGCCGTGTTACCGCTGCCTGTATTCCGAGCCGCCGCCGCCGGGCCTGGTTCCCAGTTGCGCCGAGGGCGGCGTGCTGGGCATTCTGCCGGGGCTGGTGGGCGTCATCCAGGCCAGCGAGGTGATCAAGCTGATCCTGGGCAGGGGACAGTCGCTTGCCGGGCGCCTGCTGCTGATCGATGCGCTGGCCATGAAATTCCGCGAGGTGAAGCTGCGGCGCAATCCCGAGTGTCCCGTCTGCGGCGACAACCCCAGCATCCGGGAGCTGATCGACTACGAGCAGTTCTGCGGGATCCGGGGCCAGGAGCAGGCGCCCGAACTGAGCGTGCCGGAGATCGAGCCTTCCGAGGTCAAGCAGCTAATGGACGCCGGAGAGCCGTTCGTGCTGGTAGACGTGCGCGAGCCGCACGAATGGGAAATCTGCAACCTGGGCGGCCAGCTCATCCCCCTCTCTCAGTTGCCCTCGCGGGTGCATGAGCTGAGCTCGGCCGACGAGATCGTGGTCATGTGCCGCAGCGGCATGCGCAGCGCCCGGGCCGTCGATTTCCTGCGCCAGGCCGGTTTCCGCAAGGTGAAGAACCTGCGCGGCGGCATTCTGGGCTGGAGCAGCCAGGTCGATCCCTCGGTCCCGCGCTATTGAAGCGCTTGTACCGCCGGTGCCTTCTACACTTTCTCCGGAACAACGAACGGCTTGCGGTAGACGCGCGTCATCAGCTTGGCGGCCTCCGGATCGCCCACCACCTGCTCGGTGGCCGGATCGAAGTTGACCGCCCGGCCGGTCCGGTACGAGGCATTGGCCAG
>JAPKYU010000005.1 GCA_026394175.1 Acidobacteriota bacterium
ATGGCGTGCGGCACCAGGCTCCAGACGTTGACATAGAACGGCTGGTCGCGGTGCTGCTGGATGAAGCGGATGGTTTCATCGACGATCAGGGTGCTGGACCGGGCGCGGAAGAACGGGTCTTTCTCCTCCCAGGTCGGGCCGTTGGCGTTCACCGTCCGGTAGTCGTCGAAGCCGTAGGCGCTGGGCTCCGGCGCGCCGAGGCCGCTGCCCAGGTGCCACTTGCCGAAGTGGGCGGTGGCGTATCCGGCCTGTTTCAGCAGGCGCGGGAGCGTAGGCACGACCGGGTCGAGCCAGTTGGGCATGCCACGGTCCTGGTTCAACTGCGCGGTAGCGAAGTGGCCGTGAACGCGGTGGCGCGCCGGGTAATGGCTGGTCATGAAGGCGGTGCGGCTGGGCGAGCAGACCGGCCCGTTCACGTAGAACTGGGTGAACAGCGCGCCCTGCCGCGCCAGCCGGTCCAGGTTGGGCGTCTTGATTTGCGGGTGGCCGTAGCAGCCCAGGTCGCCCCAGCCGAGATCGTCGGCGAGGATGAAGATGATGTTGGGGCGCTTGCGCTGAGCCTGCGCGGTGAGCCCCGGGGCGCCCAGCGCCGTCAGCGCGCCCGCCGCGGTTCGGAGGAAGTTGCGTCGGTTCATCATGGCGGAGTGCATTTTAACCACAAAGGCAGAAAGACACAAAGTCCCACAAAGTCTGTTGCTTTGTGGGACTTTGTGTCTTCGTGACTCTGTGGTGAAGATTCACCTTGGTTCGGGGCAGTAGTTGCCGTCGAAGCCGCGCGCCTGCTGCCGGCGGGTGAGTGGATCGGGGAAGGGAGGCGGGGGAGGGAAGATGCCGAGCCGCACCAGTTGCGGGCGGTATTCGTAGCGGATGTTCACGGCCGCGGCCGGCGTGTCCTCCAGGTCCATGAAGACGCGGACCACGTGGTGGTCAATGCGCTGGCCGATGCCGGTGGCGGCGTATTCATCGGCGGGCGCTGCCTTGGCAGAGGACTCGGCCTGCGACTTGTTGCGCTCCTGGTCGCGCCGCGGCGCGCCGGCTGCCGCGCCCGACTGCTGTTCGGGCCGCATCATTGGCGCCGGGGGCGGCTGCGGCATGCGCTCGCGGAAGAACACCGCGCTGATGATGCCCAGGTCGCTGGTCTTGCCCAGCCACTTGCCGTAAGACTGGTCCTCGGTGGTGAAGTAGAACCGCCGGGCCTGGTCGCCGGTGGTCTGCCAGCCGCTGAGGGTGATGGTCTGATAGGGCTCCAGCACCCACTTGCGCGCCGAACGCGCATCACTGTGGCGGGCGTCGATGCTGTTCAGCCCGTCGACGGAGAGCGCCACCGCCACCCGCACGCCCAGCGGGTTGTGCAGCCGAATCGAATACTCGCGGCCCTTGAGCGCTTCAATGTAGCGGGCGCCATGCGCGGCGTATTGGGGCGCCGGGCGGCCATCGATGAGTACATCGACCGAGAAACCGGACGGATAAGGGATGGGCTGGCCGGCGCACGCCGGGATCGTGGTAACTGCCAGCAGCACAATGAGAGCGAACATCCTGTTTTGCATTGCCTTCTTCCTCCTCAGTCCTAAGAACGGAGAGGGGGCGGAAATCTTGCAGGGGCAGGTAGGAGCGCCGCCCGCCCGCCTGTCTGCTATACTGCCCAGCGATTGACATATGCGGCTGAAACGCCGGATCATTTTGCTTTCGGGGGCCCTCGGCGGGGTGCTGCTGGCCGGGACCGTGGGCTTCATGGTGTTGGAAGGGCGGACGGCATTTGAAGGTTT
>JAPKYU010000588.1 GCA_026394175.1 Acidobacteriota bacterium
TGTTGTCGGCAATGAATTGAAACGAGCGTTCGGCAATAACGTCCGCGCTGTATTGCTCGCGCCCGCCATTGGCGTTGCCGGGCAGCGGGAACTTCTTCTCGTTGTCCCAAAGGAAGTCGGTGTAGTAGGAGTGGGCGTGGACCTGGTGCAGGTAGCCGAAGAACTGATCGAATCCGTGGCGGGTGGGGGCGCCGGCCGAACCGGCATCGCCCAGGCCCCATTTTCCAAAACCGCCGGTGGCGTAGCCGGCCTGTTTCAGAACTTGCGCCACAGTGATGTCATCGGCGGCGATCGGAATGGTGCCGGCATTGGCCCGCACCGCAGCATGGCCGCCGTCGAGGCCGCTCATCAGCACGCTGCGCGACGGCGCGCAGACCACGCCTCCGGCATAGCAGTCGGTGAAGCGCGTCCCCTCCGCCGCCACGCGGTCGATATTCGGCGTGCGGATCAGCTCCTGGCCATAGCAGCCGAAGTCTCCATAGCCAAGGTCGTCCAGGAGCACCAGCACGATGTTGGGCGGCCTGGTTGCGGCGCGGCCCAGCACCGCCGCCCCCGCCGCCATCGCCCCGGTTGCCAGAAATTCGCGTCTTGTCGTGTTCATATCGGTTGAATGATCCGCGGATTACGCGGATTCTCGCGGATTGTATCGCAAAACAGCGCCTCATGGTCGCCGGGCCACGTTGTACCGCCGGCGTCTCGCCGGCCAAGAGATGCCGCCGGAGGCGGCATATTCGCGGGAATACGCCCGACTTGGTCGGGCGGCTGAGGGCCAGCGGGATTCCGGCGGTACACCGAAACCATTCCAACGGTGCCTCTCCGGCGAATTGGTGGTGTACAATTGGCCCTTCCTGCTGATGAGAAGGAGAGCCGAGCGAATGAAGAGACAGTGGATGATCCCGGTGTTGTCCGTGCTGCTGCTGCTGGCCGGAGCGTGCAGCCGCAGCTCGATTCCCAGCGCGGAAGGCGGCCCCACGGCCGGCGCGCCCGGCGGCGCGCCCGCGGTCAAACCCGAGTTCTCTTACATCAACACGGGTGACGTCCGTGCCAAGCCGCAGTTGATCTCCGGCTGGCACGGTATCGAAGACGGCGCCTGGCGCTGGACCGCCAAGGAAGCTCAGGCCGTTCTGGCCACCCCGCGCGACCTGCCGGTCAACTTCGAGATGCGCCTGTATTTCCCGGACCAACACATGCAGCGGGTGGGCGGGCCGGTGACGGTTGCCATCCTGCTCGACGGCAAGCCGTTCGTGCAGGAGACCTACCCGGCGCCGGGCCCTCGCACCATTCTGAAGCCGGTCCCGGCCGGCTCCCTGTCGAAGCCGGCCACCAGCGTGACCATCCGGCTGGACCGAGGCGTCGGTCCCAGCGACGCCGACCGGCGCGAGCTGGGCGTCGTCGTGCAGGGCTTCGGCTTCCAGAAGTAGCTGATAGCTTGCAGCAACGGAGGTGCGGTGACACAACGAGCAGCCATTCCGCGTGGCGATTGCCTGAGGACGCTGATTTCCGAGGATCGGATCCAGGCGCGCATCCGGGAGATGGGAGCGCAAATCAGCCGCGATTACGCCGGCAAGCAGCTTCATTTGATCTGCATTCTGAAGGGCGCCTCGATGTTCCTGGCCGACCTGCTGCGGTACCTGGAACTGGATGTCTCGATCGACTTCATCGCCGTGTCTTCCTACAAGAAAGGGACAACCACGACGGGCGAGGTGCAGTTGACCAAGGACCTCGACTTCCCGCTGGAAGCGCGCGACGTGCTGATCGTCGA
>JAPKYU010000489.1 GCA_026394175.1 Acidobacteriota bacterium
CATCCTGGAGATCCAGCGGCAGCCGGTCAGGTCCATCTCCGACGTCCGGAGGATCCAGAGCACGCTGAAACCCGGACAGGACGTGGTGTTTCGCGTCCGGCGCGGCGGCAATGCGCTGTTCCTCGCCGGCACCCTGAAGTAACAGCAAAACCTTAGCCGCAGATTGCGCCGATTTCGCGGATTCAACCCCATCTAATCTGTGTTATCTGCGAAATCTGCGGCTCTCATCTTTTCCCGCGGTCGACGAGCGGCTGAACGGTGGACACGGTGTTCATCGGCAGCGTGATTGTCACGGGGCGGCCTGTGCGCTCGACCACCACTCGGGTGGCGTTATCGGAATCCTGCCGGCGCGCCGTCCAGGCTTCGGCCTGGCCTTCCTTGTGCGGCACGATTACCGTCACCATGCGCAGCGTCTGGCGCGGCTCAGCGGTGGCCGCTTCCACGTGCCAGGTGTTCGGGAACTGCGTCTGCGGCTTCGGCTCATAGCCATCCCACTGCCGGAAGCGAAGCGGCACGGCCGGCGGCAGGTACTGGACGACGACGCCCGCCTTCGGCCGCTCGACTGACAATCGCGCTTGCTGTTCCTCGACACGGAACGGCGAGAGCGCGTGCAGCATGAACTGGTAGGTCGCGGGCTTGGCCGCTTCCAGATCGTCAAAGATCACGATCACGTCGGGCTTGGCGAACACCACGCTGCGGCGGAAGCGTTTCAGGCGGCCTTCGTAGGCGGCCGCCGCTTCGCCGGCCACGTAATCGAAGTCGGCCGAGAGCTGGTAATCGACGATGCGGCCGAACGGGTCGGCCGTCTTGCTCTGCCCCCGGCCATCGACCAGCACCGCATTCTGCGCCTCGGTGCTCCATACCCACTTGGTATGAAACGGGCTGCCGTGCCAGTCGCGATAAACGGTGGCGGTCAGCAGCGATTCGCCGTAGGCGTTCAGGTGGAAGCTGTTGTGCGGGTTGTGGCCGTGGCTCTGGCGACCGAAGGGGCTGGACTTGAACAGGAAGTGCACGTCATCGGCGCTGTCGAGCAGCGTGTTGTGCAGTGAGGCGATGCCGATGCCGCGAAACACCCGCGAGGTTGGCAGGTCGGCGGGGGGCTTGGGCTTCGGAGCAGGCACAGCGCGGGCCGCGTGCAGGAAGCCGAGCACTCCTTGCTCGGCGGGCGCCTTCAGTTGCTCACCCCACCACTGCCAGTGGCCGCTGCCGGTGCGCCGGGCGAAATACTGCGCCACGGTTCCCCAGCCCGGTGACGGCGACCGGAATGACAGATCGCCGAAACCCACGGTCGGTGTGCCCGGCACGCCCAGGTAGAGCGAAAACGTTCCGACATTGGCCCAATAAGGCTTTTTGAAACCGTCGATCTTCAGCGCGGATTCGGCAACGTCCAGCCACCAGATTACTTTCGTCATGTAGCCGTACTGGTAGCTGAGGCCCTCGTGCCATCCGCCGTCGTCGTCGGCCCAGGCGGGATACACGGCGAAGAAGGTGTTGACGCCATGGTCCAGCCACTCGGCGGCCTGCGGCACGCCCGGCTCGCCGAGGAAGGCGATGGCGGTTTCGGCCAGCTTGTGCCAGATGCGGTTGTTGTGGCTACCGAACGGCTTGTTGAGGTGCGGGCCGCGGCGCAGCACGGCGTAGGCATCGTCGCCGCGGCGGGCCCACATCTTGCGCACCGCCGCCCGGTCTTCCTCCGTCAGCGCGTCGTACGCCCAGTCATAGGCGCGCGGCACGCGGAACAGGATGGGCATGGCCGCTTCGTCGTTCAGCCGGAAGTTGGTGGGCCCGTCGGGGTTCCATTTGGCCAGGTGCAGGATCCACTTGCGCGCCCCTTCCGCGTAACGCTTCTCGCCGGTCATCAGGTACGTGAAGGCCAGCGTCTCGGCCTCCACGCAGGCCCTTTCCGTCTGCACGCGGTTCGGCCACCAGTACTGGTGCATCTGCGGGTTGCCGGCCCTGCCCATGTGCTCGGGCTCCGGCGTCGGCTCGGACTTCAGCAGACGGTCAGCCGCGGCGCGCAGGTCACGGAAAATGCGCGCCGGCCCGCTGGCAGCGGGATCGCCGGCGGCCAGCGCGCGCAGGCGGGGCAGGTCTTCGGGGCGCAGGAACAGCCGCGGGTGCCCCTTGGGAACGCGCTCGGCCTGCTCCGCCCGCGTGGGCATGGGGAAGGCGGCCGCGGTTTTCGGCACCGTGAAGCGCCGCACCTCGCTCCAGTTTGACACTTCACCGCTGCTGGTCTTGTACCGGTAACGCCAGTAGTAGGTACCCGGTTGCAGCGTGCGGTTGTGCGTATAGGTGTTGAACGGCAGGCCCTCGGCCGACTGGGCCCTCCGGAATCCCGGCGTGCGCGCCCACTCCACCCCGTACGAGGCGGCTTTGGGCTCGTGCACCCAGACCAGTGACGGAGGATTCACGGAGACGGTCGCGCCGTCGGCCGGGCGATAGCCGGCTTCCGACGGATCGGCCGCACGGTTGCTGACCACCGGCGCCTGGGCCACCGCCATGCTGGCAACAAGAAGCAGAACAAGCAGAATCGGCATGGTTCCCCACACAGGCGTAGTTCACCACAAAGACACAAAGAACACAAAGCGTACGACGAAGTTCTGAATCTGGGAGCGGCGCGTAATCCGCGGATCGGAATCTGCGGCTACTTCCCGTATAATCGCAGGGATGGCGGAGCCCTCGACGCCGCTGATGCGGCAGTACAGCGCGATCAAGCAGCAGCACCCCAATGCCCTGCTGCTGTTCCGCCTGGGCGACTTCTACGAGCTGTTTTTCGAAGATGCGGTGACCGCCGCCCGCGAGCTGCAAATCACGCTGACTTCCCGCAACAAGGAAAAGGGCGTCGCCATCCCCATGTGCGGGGTGCCCTACCACGCCGCGCAGGGTTACATCCACCGGCTGATCCAGAAGGGCTACCGGGTGGCCATCTGCGACCAGATGGAGGACCCGCGCTTGGCCAAAAAGCTGGTGAAGCGCGAAGTGACCCGGGTGGTGACGCCGGGCACGGCGGTGGACGCCGCGCAGGCTGCCGAGCACACCTACCTGGCGGCGGTGCGTTGCTGGGCCGACCGTATCGGCCTGGCCTACGCCGAGCTTTCCACCGGAGAATTCCGGGCGACGGAGTTTGATGGTCCGGACCGCGAGACCGCCTGCGCCGAGGAGCTCGCGCACCTGCGGCCGCGCGAGTTGCTGTGGCCCGGCTCGGCGGCGGTCTTCCCTGCCCTGGCGGCCAGTGGGCCGAGTTGGGGTAACGGACGCCTGACGCGAACCGAGATCGAGGAATGGGCCTTCGCCCCCGACTACGGCCGGCGCCTGCTGTGCGACCAGTTCGGCGTGCTGGCGCTGGACGGCTTCGGGCTGGCGGGGCGCGATGCGGCGGTGTCGGCGGCCGGCGCCGTGCTCCACTACCTGAAGGAAACGCAGCGCGTGGCCCTCAGCCACCTCGACGGCATCCAGTTCTACCAGCGGCAACAGTGGATGGTGCTGGATTCGGTCACGGCGCGCAACCTGGAACTGGCCGAGCCGCTGTTCGCCGGCGAGACCGACGCCACCCTGATGGCCACCGTCGACCGCACGCGCACCAGCATGGGGGCGCGCCTGCTCAAGATGTGGCTGCTGCGGCCCTCCTTGGACCGCGCGGAAATCGAGCAGCGCCTGGATGCGGTCGAGGAACTGAAGCGGGAAACCATCGCGCGCGGCGGACTGGATCGCCACCTGGGGGGCGTGCTGGATCTGGAGCGGCTGCTTGGCAAAGCGGCCCTGGGGAGCGCGACGCCGCGCGACCTGCTGGGGTTGGGCGCATCGCTGGAGCGGATGCCCGCTCTGCGCGCGACCGCCGGAGGCTTGGTGTCGGCGCGGCTGGCGCGGCTGCGCGAGCAGGTGGACGAGTTGCGGGATGTGGCCGAAGACATCGCCCGCGCCATCAGCCCCCAAGCCCCCGCCAACGCGGCCGACGGCGGCGTCATCGGCGACGGCTACGACGCCGATCTGGACACGCTGCGCGACCTCAGCCGCAACAGCAAGTCCCACATCGCGCAGATTGAAGCGCGCGAGCGCGCCCGCACCGGCGTCGGCTCGCTGAAGGTGCGCTTCAACAACATCTTCGGCTACTACATTGAGATCTCCAAGGCCAACCAGCACCTGGCACCGGCCGACTATGAGCGCAAGCAGACGCTGGTGAATGCCGAGCGCTTCACCACGCCCGAATTGAAGGATTACGAGCGGCGGGTGCTCGATGCCGAGGAAAAGATCCTGGAACTGGAGCGGCGGCTGTTCGCGGAGCTGCGGGCGCGAGTGGCCGGCGAAGGCGCCCGCATCCGCCGGACGGCGGCGGCCCTGGCCGAACTGGACGTGCTCGCCGACTTCGCTGCCCTGGCCGCCGAGCGCCGCTACGCGCGGCCTGAGTTCACCGACACGGGCGAGATGCAGGTGGTGGGCGGGCGCCACCCGGTCATCGAGCGGCTGGCCGAGCGCGACGGCGCCGAGCGTTTCGTCGCCAACGACCTGTATCTGAACGATTCCACCGGCCTCGTAGTGATCCTGACGGGCCCCAACATGGGTGGCAAGTCCACTTACTTGCGGCAGACGGCGCTGATCGCCATCCTGGCGCAGGCCGGCAGTTTCGTTCCCGCCGACAGCGCGCGCCTGCCCATCGTGGACCGCATCTTTACGCGCATCGGCGCCAGCGACAACCTGGCCCGCGGCCGCTCGACCTTCATGGTCGAGATGACCGAGGCGGCCACCATCTTGAACACGGCCACCGCGCGCAGCCTGGTGCTGCTGGATGAAATCGGAAGGGGCACGGCCACCTTCGACGGCCTGGCCATCGCCTGGGCGGTGGTTGAGCACATCCACGGGCGCACCCGCGCCAAGACTCTGTTCGCCACCAACTACCACGAGCTGACGGCGCTGGCCGATCATCTGCCGGGCGTGAAGAACTACCATGTGTCGGTAAAGGAGACCGAAAGCGGCATCGTCTTCCTGCGGAAGGTGGAGCCGGGGGCCGCCGACCGCAGCTACGGCATCGAGGTGGCGCGGCTGGCGGGCTTGCCTGCCACCGTGGTCGAGCGCTCGCGGCAGGTGCTGGCCATGCACGAACGCAGCGAGGAGCAGGTCACCGAAACGCTGTCGCCGGGCGCGCGTCCGGCCCCCGTCCAACTGACGATCTTTACGCCCCTGAACCAGGATATCGTCCGCGCCATCGCGGAGGCCGACCTCGACCGCTTGCGCCCCATCGAAGCGTTGACGTTGTTGGCAAAACTGAAGCAACAGATAACCTGAAACCCGGAGAAGGAAAATGGGACGCAGATGAACGCAGATCACAGCCGTTACTTAATCTGCGTTTATCTGCGTTCATCTGCGTCCCATTCTTTCTGTTAGTCGCATGAACGAATTTGAACGAGATGCCGGTCAGGTGTTGCTGGCCGGATTCGACCAGAGCGCGTACGATGCCGACCTGGAGCGCCTGTTGACCGAGGTGCACCCGGCGGGCGCCATTTTTTACAGGCCCAACATTTCCGGCATCGACGAGTTCTCGGAGTTGGTCCAGCAGGTGACCTCGACGCTGGGCGACCGCGCTGGCCTGCCCATCCTGGCCCTCGACATGGAAGGCGGCAGCGTGGACCGGCTTCGGCACCTGCTGGCGCCGCTGCCTTCCTCCCGCGCCGTGGCCGCCACCGACGACGACCCCTTCATGAGGCAGTTCGGCGCGCTGATCGGTGAAGCCATGGCCGCCCTCCGGCTGAACCTCGATTTCGCTCCGGTGCTCGACCTGGCGGCCCCGGAGTCCGAACCGGTGATGGGCAGCCGCGCGGTCAGCCGGGATCCGGCTACGGTGGTGCGCTTCGCGCGCAATTTTGTGGCCGGCCTCAACCGATTTTCGGTGCTCGGTTGCGGCAAGCATTTCCCCGGACTGGGAAGCGGCGCCCGAGACACGCACCAGGAAATGGCGCCGATTGAAACGCCGGCGGAGCAACTTTGGGAACGGGACCTGTTGCCGTTCCGCGAGCTGCACGACGAACTGCTGCTCATGATGGTCAACCATGCCTGGTATCCGGCCCTGCACCCGCCGGACACGCCGCCGCGGCCCGCGTCTCTGTCCCGCACGGTGGTCACCGAGCTGCTTCGCGAGAAGGTGGGCTTTGGGGGCGTGGTGGTGGCCGACGATCTGCAGATGGGGGCGGTGCTGGCGGCGCGCAGCGTCGGCGAAGCTGCCGTGGCGGCCATCGAGGCCGGGTGCGACCTGTTGCCGATATGTCGGCAGGCGGACTTGATTCGTGCCGCCCACCGGGCATTGGTGGAGCGCGCCGGCGCTGATCCGGGTTTCGCCGATCGCCTGCACCAGGCGGCAGGCCGCATCGAGGTGCTGCAGCAATCTTTGCGGACCTTGGCCGCCGGCGCGCCGCAGCGCAGGCCCGATTGGGACGGCCTGAGGGAAAGAATCCGCGCCATGGCCGAGCAGGCCGAAGGCCTTGGGCAGGTCGCGGCCGAGCGCCCGCGGTACAGCGCAGCCGCGGCCGCCGCGCGCCCGAGAAAGCCGGAGCGAGGCGACCGGCCACCGCGCGGAACCGGTGACGGCCGGTCGCGCTCCCGGGACCGCGGGCGACCCCCGAGGGACGATCGCCGCCGGCCAAGAGAGACCGCGGCCGACAGAGACGGCAATCGAAGAAGGCCTGGCCGCCCCACTCGGCACCCTCGCGAATGATTCTCCGTGCTCCTCACTGTCTTTGTGTCTTGGTGGTGAGTTCTTGACCCATGAGAGTCGCCGGTCTTATAAGCGGAACATCGGTGGACGGGATCGACGTCGCGATTGTCGACATCCGCGGCGCCGGCGGGCGGACGCGCCTCGGCCTGAAAGCCTTCCGGACGGTTCCGTATCCGCGCGCGGTGCGGGGGGCGTTGTTGGCGGCCTGTAACGCGCAGCGCATTTCCGTCGCCGAGGTCAGCCAGCTCAATTTCCTGGTAGGCGAGCTGTTCGGCCGCGCGGTGGTGAAGGTGTGCGAGGCG
Organism: Acidobacteriota bacterium; assembly: GCA_026394175.1. GTDB lineage: Bacteria > Acidobacteriota > Terriglobia > JAJPHL01 > JAPKYU01 > JAPKYU01. The sequence goes on from JAPKYU010000489.1 coordinate 7,009, forward strand.
GCCAAGATCCCCCTGCGCAGCCTGGACCTGGTGGGCTCCCACGGCCAGACGATTTATCACCAGGGCCGCAAATCCAAGACGCACGGGTTCCGCGTGGCCTCGACGCTGCAAATCGGCGAGCCGGCCCTGATCGCCGAGCGCACCGGCGCGGTAACCGTCGCCGATTTCCGCACCGCCGACATGGCGGCCGGCGGGCAGGGCGCGCCGCTGGTGCCCTTCATGGACTACATCGTGTGCCGCCATGCCCGGCGCGGCCGCGTGGCGCTGAACATCGGCGGCATCGCCAACATCACGCTGATCCCGCCCGCGGCAAAGCCCGAGCAGGTGGTGGCGCTCGATACCGGGCCGGGCAACATGATCCTGGATGCGCTGGCCGCGCACTTCAGCGCCGGGCGCCGGCGCTACGACCATGGCGGGCGCATGGCTCTGCGCGGCCGGATTTGCAGGCCGCTGCTGAACGGTCTGCTGGCCGATCCGCTGTTTCGCAGGCGCGCACCCCGCAGTTACGGCCGTGAAGAATTCGGGCGGGAGTTAGTGACCGTCCTGCTGAGGAAGCAACAGAAGCTGCGCATCTCCGATGCCGACCTGATGGCCACCGCCGCGGCGCTCACCGCCGATTCCATCGCCGCTGCCATTCGCCGTTTTGCCCGCGGCCCGATGCACGACATGGTGATCTCCGGCGGCGGCCTCCACAACCGGTTCCTTGTTGAGCGGCTGCGCTCTGAAACCGGCCTTCACATCATGACCGCCGAGGATTTCGGCATTCCCGGCGACGCCAAGGAAGCCATCCTGTTTGCCATACTGGCCTATCACACGTTCCGCAAGATCCCGGCCAACATCCCCTCGGCCACCGGGGCCCGCCATCCCGCCGTCCTTGGCAAAGTCGTATACCTGATCCGGGACAGAATGGTATACTGATGTGTATTCAGGATGGTGACCGCATGAGTAGCCTAACCGTACGGATCGACGTGAAATCGCATCAGGCGCTGCGGGAGTTGGCTGCGCAAACCGGCGAGACGCTGCAGGCGGTTCTCTGCAGGGCAATTGAGGAATACCAGCGGAAGCGATTTTGGGAACAGGTCAA
>JAPKYU010000593.1 GCA_026394175.1 Acidobacteriota bacterium
CTGCTGGCACAGCAGCCGCGGATCACGGTCCTGGACATTGAGGTCGAGAACGCGGTGCGGTATTTCGCCGATGTTAACGACCCCAGCAAGCTGGCGCTCAACGCGAGTCCGACGGCACCGAATCCGACCAAGGCCTTCACCGACAGCATCTTCGTCGGCGACATCGTGGCGGTTAATGGAAAGCCGGCCAAGGGCCTGTGGACGTCCCGGCAGTACGTGATGGGCTTCAGTCCCACGGCCGCACCGGGCTCCGCCATCGCCGACGTTACCCAGAGCACGATAGCAGAGTGCAAGTATGAAATTCTAAACGCCGACGGGGCCTTCATCGGCCGCCTGATGGACGGCGGATTGCTTCCGCATGCCGTTAGCGGGGGTACCGGAGCTTTTCTGGGCGTCGGGGGTGAGCAGGCCTCAGCGACTGCGCGGGTGGTGAAGGCGGTGCGAACGGCTTCGATGTCGGAAGACCCGGCGAACCGGCGCATCAACGGCGGGGGCAATGTCCGCATTCTCATTCGCCTGGTGCCGCTGTTTCGTCCCGAGGTTCTCACGGCAGCCGCCGGACCGCTGGTGGTCCACGGCGACAACTTCCAGCCAGTCACGGCCGCCAACCCGGCCCGGGCCGGCGAGATTCTGACGCTGTATGCCAGCGGTCTGGGACCCACGACACCGGCGGTGGATTTAGGCCAGCCTTTCCCGCAGACCGCTACGCTGTCCAAGGTTAATTCACCGGTGGAAGTGATGGTCAATGGGCAGTCCGCGGAGGTTCTCTACGCCGGGGGATACCCCGGCGCCGTAGACGCCTACCAGGTGAATTTCCGGGTCCCGTCCGGGGTGGCTTCCGGAACGGCCGCCTTGTATCTTACCTCGGCGTGGATTCCGGGCTCCGAAGTCCGGATCGCCATCCGCTAGGCGGAGCCGCGGGGGAAAACCGGGGGAAGAATGGGGCCAGCCTGAACTGCGCGATTTTCGCTTGGTGGAGCATGGTTTAAAAAAGCCTGAACTGATCGGTCTGCTGTTGAGCCGGGCGGGCCGAGAGCCGAGGCTGCAGGCCGGAGGCTGCAGGCTTCAGGCTGCAGCTAGTCGCGCTGCGTTTTCAGTGTTTCCCCCGGCCTCCTACAGTCTACAGCCTATAGTCTACAGCCTCTTTCTTGGGACCTCCGCGAGTCCAATAGCGACCGAATCGTTCCGCCCTCTGGCGGAGACCTTGCGCCTGCACCTTGAGAAATTGGCTGGAATTCGGCGCGCGTCTCGGCTCACAATATCCGCTATGCGTATCGCAACGCTGCTGCTTCTGTTTCTCCTTCCCGCTTTCTGCAACGCTCAGGAACTGCCGCTCCTGGGGTTGGCACACGTCGGCTTTAAGGTCACCGACATGGAAAAGGCGCGCGGCTTTTACACCGGCGTGCTCGGCTATCCGGAAGCTTACAATCTCAAGGTCAACCTGGACGCCCCCACCACGGTCTACCTGAAGATCAACGACGAGCAGTACATCCTGCTGACCGCGGATCTGAAGGACTCTGAGAATCAGCGCGTCAGCCACGTAGCGATGCTGACCTCCGACGTCCGCAAAGCGCATTCGATGCTTTCCGGGCGCGGGGTCGCCATGGAGCCGGTTGTGACCGGCACGGGCGGCAGCCAGTCCTTCATGTTCAAGGACCCCGACGGCAACGACCTGGAGATGGTCGAATACCGGCCAGGCTCGTCCGCGGCCAATGCGCGAGGGAAGGCCATTGGGCCGAATCGGATTTCCCAGCGACTGCGGCACGCGGGCGTCATGGTAGCCAAAGAGCAGGCGGCACTGAGCTTCTACCGGGACAAGCTGGGCTTCCGCGAGACCTGGCGCGGGGGACCCAAGGAAGGCGAGACCCGCTGGATCAACCTGCAGATGCCGGGCCCGAGCGGAGATTACATCGAGCTGATGCTCTACTCCCAGCCGCCCACCCGGCAGTCGCTCGGCTCGATGCAGCACATCTGCCTGGAGGTCCCGGACATAGAGGCGGCGTATCGAGCCGTGCTGGCGCGCTCAGCGCCCGATTCCATACGTCAGAAGCCGACAGTGGGCCTCAATCGGCGGCGGTTGCTGAACCTGTTCGACCCCGACGGCAGCCGGACGGAATTGATGGAGCCGCGCACCGTGGATCAGTAACAAAGTGAGACACATGCGACGGATCGCCGGCGGGCGCCGGATTGCCAAGCGCGCTGCCGCACCACCGTGCATTCAATCCGCAATCCGAACTCCGCACTCCGCAATCGGGTGGTCCGCCCGCCGCGCCATTCCGGCCCCTACCGCATTGCGCTCCGCGTGTGATGTGGCAAGCAACCCCGGGCAGCACACATCGCTTTTGTCGCGGCATCATGCTTAGCATAGGGCCGAACCGTATCCGCAGCTCCCTAGAAAAACTGCGCAGTTCAGGCTGTCTTCTCTCCCCGGGAGCTTCGCGAGCTTGCCCTCAAGCAACTAAAGGAGTGACGCTAGGCCACGATTCGGCGAGGTCTGCTTCAGTGCGCCCCAGGCACGCGTCCGAATGCCCGCAGGCCACCGTTGCTTCCGACTGCAAAGTATGCTTGGATGCTCCTTCATGGAACCGTTCCTCACCCAACTGACGGAACTCTGCCGAAACAAACCTTGGCAAACGAAGTGGGTGATCGTGCCGAACCACGCACTGGGACGGATGATCGGTGAGCGCCTGGCACGGGCGGGTGTTGCATGGGCCAATCTACGGTTTACTCCACCGTTCGATTTGGCGCTTCAGATCGCCGGCGCGGACCTGGCAAGCTCCGGTGTCGGGCTCTTCGATGAGGGCGCAGCGCCCGCTCTTGTGTTAAGACTCCTGCTCGACCTGCCACCAGTTGTCACTTCCTACTTCCGCGTGCTTGCTGATCAGCCTGGAATCGCGGAGGCGCTATGGTCAGCCCTTCGCGATCTCAGGTTTGCGTGCCTTTCATCTGATCGTGTGGTTGCGGAGGCGTTCGCCAATGCGGATAAGCAGCGCGAACTCCAGGCACTTTTCACTAGCTACGAGGCCTATTTGGCGACAAATCGTTTGCTGGATAGTGCCGGGGTGCTGGAACTCGCCGCCCAGCGGGCAGCCGATCTGTCAACGGTGCCTGCCGACACACTGATCGAGTTTCCGGGTACCTGCACGACGCTGCTCGAACGACGTTTCCTTGACGCGTTACCGGTGGACCGGCTACGCGCCCGACAGATCGAGATCCCCGGCTTGCAGCAGCCCAGACGCTATGCGCAGTTCGGGAGGCCCCTGGACGTCCATAGAGCCCCGCAAGAACAACTATCCGATACCGACAGGCTCCGCTACCTACTTGTACCACGAACGGCGCCACCGCCTGCCGGGGATGGCACTCTGGAGATGTTCCGGGCAGCAGGTGTGGAGGCGGAAGTCGAGGAGGCGTTCCGCCGGATTGCATCTCGCCGCCTGAGTCTTGATTCGGTTGAGATCGCCTGTGCGCAACCCGATCGATACGCAGCGCTGCTGTGGGAGAAAGCGCGCCGCCAGGAATGGCCTGTCACCCTACAGATGGGAGTCCCGGGGCCTCTTACCGGTCCTGTACGTGCCGTACTTGCCCTATGTGACTGGATCACCTCCGACTTCTCGGCCGCACAGCTCGTGCGCATGCTCCAATCCGGTGATCTCTCCCCGGGCTGGAACGGCGAGTTGACTGCTGTCGCGGCAGGCAGGATCATCCGCAGTTCCGGCGCAACCAGTGGCCGCGAAACGTACGCCACCTGCCTGGCTGCCGAAGCTGCGGTCGCTCGCGCCCGCAGCGAAGACTCGGAATTCGGTCCGGATCGCCGCGCCTATTACACCGAGCGAGCGGCCCAAACCGAGATCATCGCTGAATGGCTTCGTGAACTTCTGGAATCCATGCCAATGCCTTCAAGGGACGGCACGGTCCGACTTGGCGATTTGGTCGATGCCTGCGCGGCGTTCGCTTCGCAAGCGTCTATGCTCAGCGGCGAAGATGGAGCGGCCGCCAAAGCGATTCCAAATGCACTGGAGGCATTGTCTCCGCTGACTGACCTCCCCCGGCCGCCTGCGCTCATTCTCGGTCTTGTGCGCGCGGAACTTCAAGGGCTGCGTGTATGTGCCGAACCTCCGCGCTCGGGCAGCCTTTACGTGACCTGGCTGCCCACCGCCGGATATTCTGGTCGGAAGCACGTTTTTGTTCTTGGTCTTGAAGAAGGCGCGGTCTTCCCCCGCGGTTCGGAGGACCCCGTCCTTCTCGACAGCGAGCGCGAGGCCTTGGCACCCGATGCTTTGGCAGTCTCGGACGACAAAGTCACTCAAACCGTACACGATTGCATTCGCCGATTGGCGAGCCTCCAAGGCAATACTTGCCTCAGCTTCTCATGCAGAGACCTGCGGAAGGGACGCGAAACACTTCCTTCGTGGATCATGTTGAACGCGTTCCTGCTTCTGAACCCTGCTGCTCAGCTCCGTTATGCGGACTTCAATCCCTATGTAGGTGAGCCTGTGTCCGTCGTTCCGGGCGAACCGAGCAGGGCTACGACGAGCAACACATGGTGGCTTGCGACCCTTCGGGGCCTCGGACCTGCCAGCATGCCGGCTGTGCTGGAAGCGTTCAGCGGCCTAGCGCGTGGGGTCGAAGCAGAATCAAGAAGGGATGGGGCTGAATTCACGCCGTATGACG
>JAPKYU010000063.1:0-13295 GCA_026394175.1 Acidobacteriota bacterium
TGGGTCCTGCTGATCGTGCTGAGCGGCGGAATCGGCCTGTTCGTCTACATCGCCGCCTGGATCATCATGCCCGAAGAGGAATGCCTCCCGGCGCCTGCCGTTTCCCCCGCCGTTCCTTCGGCCGCCGGGCAAGGGACTTAACCACGGATCCCGCCCTGCGGGACGGACAAACCCGGACCAGCGGAGCCGGAGCCCAATCCGCAGTCTACGCGTTTGTGGTTCAGGATTCTTCGATCGCCGCCGGGCGGCGGTTGCGCATGCGGTAGTAGAGGTAGCCCGCCAATCCGCTCAGCGCCAACAGGCCGAACAGCAACGGGCCGTGCCTGAGCAGCACGTGCCAGACGGCCATGCCGAAGTGGACCGCCAGCAGCGCTTCGCCGAAATAGCGGATGGCGCGGCCGAGCACCAGCGCCAGCAGGAACTTGCCCAGGTGCACCTCGGTGACACCGGCGGTGATGATGAAGGCCTTAAAGGGCGTGGGCGGGGGCAGGATGGCCGGCACCATCACCGTCAGGAACTCATAGCGCTCGAACCAGTTGCGGATCCGCAACATCCGTTCCTTGCCCACCTTGCGCTCGGCGGCGGCATGGCCCCCTATCCGCGCCACGGAGTACAGGATCAGGCAGCCGGCAATGGAGCCGATGGTGGCCGCCGCCGCGTACAGCAGCATGGCCTTCGGGTTCCTGATGCAGAGGGTGATCACCCAGACATCGATGGCGTGCGGCAGGGGCAGACACGCCGAATCCAGGAACGCGATGCCCCCGAGGCCCCAGGCACCCAAGGGAAGCAGGAAGGCCTCCAACGTCACCGCGATCTTCAACAGTAGCGCTTTCAAAAGGTGTAATCCGAGAATCCAGTGCTGGCTGCTCTTACATGCTGTCTTCACAACAGAGCCGCGAGCGTAAGCGAGCGATGCGCTCGCTCATCCGCCGCGGCGGACGGCTCTGTTGGCATACCGCAAATCCGCGCCGGAAGCCGAGGCTATCGGCCGCGAATCCCTATTCTAATGTTCGCTGAGCGGAACAGGCAATCCGAATCCTTGACCCGTCCCAAGCGGGATGATATACAAAAGGGTTTCACACGCCACCGGTGGCGCGCCCATGCGGGAGTGGAGGAGAACGATATAGATTTTCCGGCCCTGCCGTGCAAGTTCAATCCGGTTGATTCGGGGTGGGCGGAAGCCATTCCGTCTTACCGTTCCTGGAGGAAAAACGAAGATGGTGGATTTCAACGCGAGCGCTATGGCCATGTTCTGGCAGACGGCGGCGGCCGGCGGCGAGGCCTGGCTTCCTTTCGTGCTGGTTTTGAGCGCCGCCTCGCTGGGTGTCGCCGTGCTGTTGACGCTGTACGTGCTGCGGCAGGACACCGGCAGCCCGCAAATGCAAGCGATTTCCAACGCCATTAAGGAGGGCGCCGAGGCCTTCCTGCGCCGCCAGTACACGACCATTGCCGGCCTGAGCGTCCTGCTGGCGGCCATCATCTTTTTCGGGTACTGGCTGGGGAAAGAGGATTTGACGCTGGCCTGGCGCATCACGGTGGCCTTCGTGATCGGGGCGCTGTTTTCCGGCATCGCCGGCTTCTGCGGCATGTTCGTCTCCATCCGCGCCAATATCCGCACGGCCAGCGCGGCCCGCTCCAGCCTGAACCGGGCGCTGCAGATCGCGCTGCGGGGCGGCGCGGTGACGGGCCTGGCGGTAGTGGCCATGTCGCTGCTCGGCGTCGGCGGCCTGTTTTACCTCTATGGCGGGATGACTGATCCCGTGAAGGTGCCGATGCAGATTGTCGGCTTTGGCTTCGGCGCCAGTTTCGTCGCGCTGTTCGCGCAGTTGGGCGGCGGCATCTTCACCAAGGCCGCCGACGTGGGCGCCGACCTGGTGGGGAAAGTGGAGGCCGGCATTCCCGAAGACGATCCCCGCAATCCCGCCGTCATCGCCGACCTGGTGGGCGACAACGTGGGCGACTGTGCGGGGCGCGGCGCCGACCTGTTCGAATCCACGGCCGCCGAGAACGTGGGGGCCATGATCCTGGGCATCGCCCTGTATCCGCAGTTCGGCCTGAACGCCATCCTGTTCCCGCTGGTAGCCCGCGCCTTCGGCCTGATCGCCTCGATCGCCGGCATCATGGTGGTGCGGACGCGCGAGGACGCCGACCCCATGAAGGCCCTCAACCGCGGCTACCTCCTGACCACCGGCCTGGCCATTGTCGGGTTCTACGTGGCCGTGCGCTACCTGCTGCAGGACAACCTCTGGTTCTTTGCCGCGGGCGTGGTCGGCATCGTCACCAGCTTCCTGTTCGTCTACATCACCCAGTACTACACCGACTACAAGTACCGGCCGGTGCAGTCGATTGCGACGGCCTCCAAGACCGGCGCGGCCACCAACATCATCACCGGGTTCGCGGTGGCGCTGGAGTGCACGGCGCTGCCCGTGTTCGCGATCTCGGCCGCGCTGCTGCTGTCCTACTGGCTGGGCTCACGCGGCTTCGCGGGCGGCGGGTTGTACGGCACGGCGGTGGCCACCATGGGCATGCTTTCGACCGCCGCCTACATCCTGGCCATGGACACCTTCGGGCCCATCACCGACAACGCCGGGGGCATCATCGAGATGTCGGGCCAGCCGCAGGAGGTGCGGGTGAAGACCGACCGGCTGGACGCGGTCGGCAACACCACCAAGGCGCTCACCAAGGGCTACGCCATCGGCAGCGCGGCGCTGGCCGCCTTCCTGCTGTTCTCCGCCTACCTGGACGAGGTCACGGTGCTGCTGAAGCAGCGCGCGGCCGCCCTCGGCGTCGCCACCGCCGGCATCAGCTTCCACAGCGTGGATATCGGCCGGGTGCCGGTCTTCGTCGGCGCGCTGCTGGGCGCCATGCTGGTCTTCCTGTTCAGCTCCTTCGCCATCAAGGCGGTGGGCAAGGCGGCCTGCTCTGTGATTGAGGAAGTGCGGCGGCAGTTCCGCGAGAACCCGGGCATCATGGCCGGCACCTCCAAGCCGGATTACGCCCGCTGCGTGGATATCGTGACCGTGGGCGCGCTGAAGGCCATGGTGGTGCCGGGCCTGCTGGCCGTGGGCATGCCGGTGGCCGTCGGGCTGCTGTTCCGCCACCTGACGATGGGTACCTACGGCCCCGAGATCGGCGCCGAGTCGGTGGCCGCGCTGCTGATGGTCGGCACCATCAGCGGCATCCTGCTGGCCACGGTGATGAACAACGGCGGCGGCGCCTGGGACAACGCCAAGAAGTTCATCGAGACCGGGCAGTACGGAGGGAAGTACTCCGAAGCCCACAAGGCCGCCGTCGTGGGCGATACGGTGGGCGATCCCTTCAAGGACACCGCGGGCCCCTCGCTGCACGTGCTGATCAAGCTGCTCAGCACCATCACGCTGGTGGCCGCGCCCCTGTTTATTTAGGCTGCAGGCTGTGGGCCGTGGGCCGTAGGCTGTGGGCCGTGGGCTGTAGGCTGGGGGCCGTGGGCCGTGGGCTGTAGGCTGTGGGCTGTGGGTTGTGGTACGAGAAACAATCCAATCCTTCGGATACCAGCGAGCCACCTACAGCCTACGGCCCACAGCCTACAGCCTATTTCGCGGTTGATCCACAATTCACGCCCACAGAAGAGGGCGCTGGCGATCAGCAGCAATCCGATGGCAAAATAGGCGCCGCGCTGCAAGGTGTCCGTCCTCCGAAAGGTGCCACCGCTGTGATTGTTTTTTCATCCAATAGAATACCGCTGGTACGCATGCCCGCCGCAGCGGCGGAATTCGGAACGCAGGGGTTTGCGGTCGCCGGCTTCGATATCGACCCGGCCAAGGTGACGGCGCTGAACGCCGGGAACAGCTATATCCATCACATCCCGGCCGCCGACATCAAGAGGCTGGCCGATGCCGGCCGGCTGCGCGCCCACACCGATTTTTCGAAGCTCGCCGAGCAGGACGCGATCCTGATCTGCGTGCCGACGCCGCTGACCGAAATGCGCGAGCCGGACATGCAATACATCCAGCAGACCGGCGTGGAGGTCGCCAAATACCTGCAACCCGGACAACTGGTGGTTCTGGAAAGCACCACGTACCCCGGCACCACCGACGAGTTCCTGCTGCCGCTGCTGGAGCGAAGCGGCTTGAAGTGCACCCCGAAGGGGGATGGCGGCACCGGCGAGTTCCTGCTGGCCTTCTCGCCCGAGCGCGTCGATCCCGGCAACGAGAAGTTCCCCATTCCGCTGGTCCCCAAGGTGGTCGGCGGCTATAACCCGGCGAGCCGGGCGGCGGCGGCGGCCCTTTACGCCGCCATCATCCGGCAGGTGGTCGAGGTCTCCTCGACCCGCGTGGCGGAAATGTCGAAATTGCTGGAGAACATCTACCGCTGCGTGAACATCGCCATGGTCAACGAGCTGAAGCTGCTGTGCCTGCGGATGGGCATCGACGTCTGGGAAGTCATCCAGGCCTCTTCGACCAAGCCTTACGGCTTCACGCCCTTCTACCCGGGCCCCGGGCTGGGCGGGCACTGCATCCCCATCGATCCCTTCTACCTGTCGTGGAAGGCGCGCGAGTTCGATTTTGCCACCCGCTTCATTGAGCTGGCGGGCGAGGTGAACTCGGCCATGCCCTACCAGGTGGTGGCCAGCGTCGCCGAGGCGCTCAATGAGCGGCGCAAATCGATCAATGGATCGCGGATCCTTCTGCTGGGGCTGGCCTACAAGAAGGACATCGACGACCTGCGCGAGTCGCCTTCCCTGAAGCTGATCGATCTGCTGCAGCGGGGAGGCGCCACGGTCGATTACAACGACCCCTACATTCCGCGCCTGCACCGCACGCGGAAATACGATTTCCCGCTGGCCTCGGTTCCGCTGACGCCCCAGACGCTGGCCTCCTACGATTGCGTGGTGATCGCCACGGACCACTCCTGCTATGACTATGACGCCATTGTGCGCGACTCGGCGCTGGTCATCGACACCCGCAACGGAACGAAAAAGGTCTGCCTGGGGCGGGAGAAAATCGTCAAGTGTTGAGAAGCAGGCGCCAGGCGAGGTACTTGCAAAATTCCATTTAAGACAACAGAGCCGCGAGCGTCAGCGAGCGGGTGCCCCGCAAGGCCAACGCAGCGCTGCGCCAGCACCCGCTCGCTGACGCTCGCGGCTCTGTTCCGGCGTCCCGATTCTGTAATTTTGCAAGTACCTCACCTGAAACCCGCCACCTACTGAGGCGGCAGAACCTTCGGCGGGTTGGCCATCAACTGCGCGAACGGCTCGGTCTTGATCAACTCGACGAAGGACGGGTCGTCCGCAATCTTGTCCTTCTCCTTGAATCCTTCCTCCAGCGCCTTTTTCAAGTATTCCAGCGCGCGCTCCAGGTTGCCGGCGGCCGCATAGGTTTTCGCCAGGTAATAGTGGAAGCGCGCCCGGTCCTCCACCGAGCGTTCCTGCAACAGAACGCCGTAGGTGGACTTGTGCTCGAAGACTTCCGGGTCCAGTTCCAGCGCCTTGCGGTAGGCGGCAAAGGCGTCGTCGTACTTCTTCCGGGCGAACCAGGCGGTGCCCAGGTTGCTATAGATGGAGGCCGAATCCGGGGCGATGGCCAGGGCCTTTTGATACTGGCTGATCGCCGTGCCGTACTTCTTGCGGGTGTAATGAATGGTGCCCAGGTTGTTGATCGCTTCCGAATACTTGCCGTTCAGCTTGATGGCGCGCTCGTAAGACTTCTTGGCGTCGTTCAGCCGCGTTTGTTGCTGGTAGGAAATCCCCAGCTTGTTATGCAGCACCGCATTGCGCGGATCCAGTTGGATGGCTTGCCTGTAGGTATTGGCGGCCTCGCGGTAGTCCTTGCGGGCCATGAACACGTCCCCGCGCTTCTCCAGCGTTTCCCGGTCGCTTTGCGGCGCCTGGCTCTTAGCCGAAGCTTGCTCGGCGGAGGAGATCTGCTGGAGGGTTTCGGCTTGCGGGATGAGGCCTATCGACAGGACGAATATGATCGGAAGAATCGCCAGCACCATATCCTACCCCCTCACCGTCCGGCGGGTCTCCCGCCGGGCGCTGCGCTACCTGATTCTAGCGCCAAACGGGTCCGCAGGCTACAGGAGGCTGGAGTGTAGCCGCAGATTCCGCAGATTGCACAGATCGAGGCTGGAGCCGGCAGCCCGCAGCCCACGGCCTACAGCCTACAGCCCACAGCCCACAGCCTACGGCTGCTTCTGCTTCTCTTTTTCCTTGGAGGGCTCCTTGTCGCCGGAGCCGGCAAGGGCGCCGAAGATCCTGCCCAGCACGCCCTTCTTCTTCTTCGCCGCGTCAGCCGGGGCGGGGGCGCCGGCGGCAGGCATGGCGGGGGGTGGCAGGGCGGTCACTGTTCCGTGTGGGGCCTCGGCCGCCGCGGGCGGGGCGCGCCTGGCCGTCCCGTCGCCGGGCACAGGCCCGACGCCGGTCATCAACGGCAGCGGCAGGTTGGGGCGGGCCAGGTATTGCACGGCATGCAGCGGGCAGAGCTGGCCGGGCTGGCTGCCTTCCACGAAGACCGTCGGACGCCGCTCCAGGCAGAAGGCCGTGGCGAGCTGGTTGGAGGCCGGATCAATCTCCACGCGCGCCAGCCCGGGCGGCTCGGCGAAGGCCACCATGTTGCGGTAGGCGCGCAAGGCGGCGGCGCGCTTCATGAACTCGGTCCAGATGGGAAGCGCCGATTGCGCGCCGCTCAGGGGCAATTCCCGGTTGTCATCAAAGCCCACCCAGACGATGCACAGCAGGTTGGTGGTGTAGCCGGCGAACCAGCCGTCGTGCGACGTGCCGGTCTTGCCGGCCGCCGGCGCCGTGAACCCGCGGGCGCGCACCCCGGCGCCGGTGCCGCGCTGGACGACGTTTTCCAGCATGGCCGTCATCAAGCCGGCCAGCCGGGCGTCGATGACTTCCCTGGGCTGCGTCTTGTGCTCCTCGGCGACCTGTCCTTCCGGCGTCTTGATCAGCCGGATCATGAACGGATCCACCCGCATGCCGGCGTTGGCGAAAACCGTGTACGCGCCGGCCATCTCCAACGGCGTGGACTCGTAGGCGCCGAGGGCCACGGCGGGGGTGGCCCGGGGGGTCTTCAACCCGGCGTCCTGGGCCAGCTTGACCACCTTGTCGAAGCCCGTCATCTCGCCGATCTTCACCGTGGCGACGTTGAGCGAGTGGGCCAGCGCATCCTGCGCTTGCACGTTCCCGCGGAATTTCTCCTGGTAGTTGTTGGGCTCGTAGATGCCGCCATCGTAGACGAACGTGGTGGGGCTGTCGTCCACCACCGTCACCGGCGTGATCACCGGGCTGGCGCCATCCAGCGCGGAATTGAATGCCGCCGCGTATACGAAGGGCTTGAACACCGAGCCCGGCTGCCGCATGGCCAGGGCGTGGTTCAACTGGCTGACGCCGTAAGCCCGGCCTCCCACCAGCGCCTTCACGTCGCCGCTGTGCGGATCGATGGCCACCAGCGCCACCTGGGGCTTGGGCCAGCCCTGGGTGCTCTTCTTCTTGGCCAGTTGCTCATCGACCAGCTTGATGCCCGTGCGGACGGCCTCGGAGGCCGCCCGCTGCAGGCTCAGGTCCAGCGTGGTGTAGATGCGGTAGCTGCTGCCGATCAGTTCTTTCTCCGAGAAACGCTCCAGAAGCTGCTCGCGCACCAGATCGACGAAGTAGGGAGCGTCGCCGGTCTCGACGAATTGCGGGATGACTTTCAGCGGCGCTTCCGTGGCCTCGTCGCGCTGCTCGGGGGTGATGGCGCCGATCTTGGCCATGGAGTCCAGGATGCGGTTGCGCCGCTCCCGGGCGCGGTCGGGATGCCGGTAGGGATCATAGATGGCGGGTCCGCGGATGAAGCCCGCCAGAAAGGCGGCTTCCGGCAGCGTGAGCTGGCGCACGTCCTTGCCCAGATAGGCCAGCGAGGCCTCCGCCACGCCGTTGATGCTGAAGCTGCCCCGCTGCCCCATGTAGATGTGGTTGCAGTAAAACTCGAAGATCTGCTGCTTGGTCAGCCGGCGCTCGAGCTGGGTGGCGATCATGGCTTCGGCCAGCTTGCGCTTGAAGGTGCGCACCGGGGTCAGGAAAAAGCCCCGGGCCAGTTGCTGGGTCAGGGTGCTGGCGCCCTGGGCCCGGTTGCCGGCGCGGATGTCCTCGTAGGCCACCTTGATGAGGCGCAGGAAGTCGATGCCCGAGTGCTGGAAGAAAGTGCGGTCTTCGGCGGCCAGGATGGCGTTGACCAGGTCGGGCGGCAGGTCCTCGAAGCGCACCAGCCGCCGCTTCTCGCGCGAGCGGTCGAACAGGTTGGTGATCAGCTCCGGCTCCAGCTCGTAGCCCTGCTGCTCGGTGTTGTCTTTCAGGGAGATGATGCGCTGGATCTTGCCGCCGGCCAGCCGGATCAGCACCGGCTCATCCTGGAAGTAGGAGTCGGGCCCCGGGAAGATCTCCAGGCCGCCCGGCACCTCCTGGTACCAGCCCGCGCGGTTGGTCTTCTGCTCGGAATACCCGGCGCGCATGAGCCGGGCGGTCAGCTCCGCCGCCGCGGCCTCCTGATCGACAAAAATGAGCTCCGGCGCGGCGTAAATCCTGGAGGTGCGGGCGAAAACTCCGCCGCTCAGCCGCCGGTCGATCAACCGCGCGAACTTGTCGTAGTAGTAGCTGAACACCCCCGCTCCGCACACCACACCCATGACGGCCGCCGCCAGCATGACCTTCGTCAGCGGATGCAGCAGAAGCCTGGCGAAGCGGGTTTTGGAGAGTCGAATGCGCAACTTCGTTCCGATGCGGCGCACTCCGCCGCCCGCGGCACGGGGCGCGCAGCGGCAAAAACCTGTCCTACCGCATTATAGTAGACGCGGGCGGGCGCCGGCTGGTTAATCCGCGGTGATCATCTTGTTGCCGGCCGCCGGATTGAACTTCAGGTTGAAGGTGTAGCCGGGGACGGGGACGACCACGGTGTAGTTGACCTCGATGTAGACGCCCGTTTGGGTCCTGTTCACCTTGATCTGCTCGGACTTCACCGGCAACTCGTGCTGCTGCGCCAGGTGAAGCACGTCGGCGCGCACGTTGTCCTCGGTCTTGGCCTGGGCGTAGGTGACCACGCGCGCCAGGTTGTTCAGCTCGTCCTGGAACTGGTAGTTATCGACGTAGTGGGGCACCAGCTTGACGGCGAGAAACACCAGAATGCCGAAGACCGCCAACCAAAAGAACGCTTTCAGTTTGGCCATACTTCAACCCCTCGGGATTCGGATTGCGGATTTCTGACTTGGCCCGAATTCCGCAATCCACAATCCGAAATCCGCAATTCTCTACGCCCGCGGCGCGGACGCTTCCCGAATGTACCGGGGCGCTTCGCCAATCTTAACATCGGCGCGGGCGCGCGTCGCGCGAGTTACCACTTCAATCACCCCCGACGCCAGCTTGCGCCCGATGTTCACCCGGAACGGGACGCCGATCAGGTCGGCGTCCTTGAACTTGACGCCGGGCCGCTCGTCGCGGTCGTCGAGCAGGGCGTCGAGCCCCGTCTCCAGGCAGCGCTGGTACAGCTCCTCGGCGGCCTGCATCATCTGCGCATCGGCGGCGTTGATGGGCGTGATGATCACCTGGAAGGGGGCGATGGAGGGAGGCAGCGCCATGCCGTCCTGGTCGTGGTTTTGCTCGATCGCCGCTGTCAGGATGCGCTCGATGCCGATGCCGTAGGAGCCCATCACCAGGGTGACCTCGCGCCCCGAGGCGTCCAGCACCCGCGCCCCCATGCTTTCCGAATACTTGCGGCCCAGCTTGAAGATGTGTCCCACTTCGATGGCCTTGGAGACGCGCAGCGTGCCGTCGCAGCGCGCGCAGAGGTCGCCGGGCTGCGCGGCGCGCAGGTCCTGGAACTCAGCCGTGAAGTCGCGCCCGGGGGTCACGTGGCGCAGGTGGTAGTCGTCGCGGTTGGCGCCGCAGATCATGTTCCGGCGGCCTTCCAGCGCCTTGTCCGCCAGCACCCGAATCTGTGGCAGGCCCACCGGGCCCACCGAGCCGGGCGCCGCCCCGGTGTACTGCCGCACCTCATCGGGGTGTGCCGGCCGAAACTCGCCGCCCAGCAGGCCCGCCAGCTTCGTCTCGCTCGCTTCCTGATCGCCGCGCACCAGAACCAGCGCCGGGACGCCGCCGCTCATGAACAGCAGCGACTTGAGGTGGTCCCGCGCCGGGCGGCCGTCGAACTCGCTCACCTCGGCGATGGTTTTCTTCCCGGGCGTGTGGAAGGGCTCGGGCGTTCCCGTGCCGCCGTCATCCGCGACAGCGGGGAGCCGGGAAAGGGCCATCTCCAGGTTGGCCGAATAGCCGCAGGAAACGCATTCGGCGATCTGGTCCTCGCCGGCGTCCGAGAGGACCATGAATTCGTGCGACTGGCTGCCGCCCATGGCGCCGGAATGGGCCTCCACCGCCGTGTACTTCAGCCCGCAGCGGGTGAAGGAGCGGCAGTAGGCCTCGTGATGCTTCTGGTAACTGATGTCCAGGCCCGCCTGGTCCAGGTCGAAGGAGTAGGAGTCCTTCATGATGAACTGGCGGACGCGGAGCAATCCGGAGCGCGGCCGCGGCTCGTCGCGGAATTTGGTCTGGATCTGGTACCAGATCTGCGTAAGCTGCTTGTAGCTGCGCAGCTCGTGGCGGGCGATGTCGGTCATCACCTCTTCGTGGGTCATTCCCAGGCAGAACTCCCGCCCCACGCGGTCCTTCAGCCGGAACATGTTGTCGCCCATGGCCGCGTACCGGCCGCTTTCCTTCCAGATCTCGGCCGGATTCAGCCCCGGCAGGTAAAACTCCTGCGCCCCGATGCGGTCCATCTCCTCGCGCACGATGGCTGTGATCTTCAGCAGAGACCGCTGGGCCAGGTACAGGTAGCTGTAAATGCCGGCGCCGAGCTGGCGGATGTACCCGGCGCGCAGCAGCAGCTTGTGGCTGGCGACCTCCGCCTCGGCGGGATCTTCGCGCAAGGTGGGAATGAAAAGCCGGCTCCAACGCATGGGGGCTCCTTCGGAAACGGGGTAAACGCATTATTTTATCACGCCGCGCCGGAACCCCGCGGAGAGCGGTGCTACGTCATGTTCGCCGGGGGCGATCTGGCAGGGGCCGGCCGGCGAGACGCCAGCGGTACAACATTTTTCAGGGCAGGTATACGGAACGCCCGCCGAAGCCGGAAGCAAGATGATTGGGGGATTCGCGCGAGTTTCCACTCTCAGCCCGCTGCGGCTGGCTTGCCGTGCATCCGCGATTCATTCACCTCGCCGCTCAGCGGTCTTGCGCGGCGGCCTTCTTGGCGGCGTCGGCCGGAATCACCCAGAAGTAGATGCGGTGGCTTTCCAGGGAGACTTCTTTGTCCGGTTTCCAGTCGCCCATGTCGAAATCGTGGGAGACGACTCGGCTCCCCGGTTTCAGCTCTTTAAACAGCTTGGGCTGCAGGCGCAGATTCACTTCCGGCAGCAGGTACAGGGTGACCACGGTGGCCTTGCTGATGTCCTCCTTGAACAGGTCGTTCTGCTTGAAGGTCACCAGATCGGTCACGCCCGCGGTCTTGGCGTTTTCATTCGCTTCCTTGATGCGCTCGGGGTTGATGTCGATGCCCACGCCCTTGATGCCGAACTTCTTCGCCGCCGTGATCACGATCCGGCCGTCGCCCGAGCCCAGATCGTAGAGGATGTCGCCCTTGTGGATATTGGCGAGCTTGAGCATCTCCTCGACGACGTTCTCCGGAGTCGGAACATACGGGACGTCATAGCTCTCATCTTCCTGTGCCCAGACCAAAAACCCACACAGCAGGATCGACAACGCGGCCAGAATTACCGCCCGGTGCAGTCTCATCGCTCGATTCCTCCTTGGCGTGTCCGCGACACGCTGTTTACCGAGGCCGCCTGCCAGACACCGGCGGCCAAAGGGTATTGCATCTTAGCAGATTCCTTTCCCCGTCTGAAATCATTCTTGCGTGCGCGGAGCGGCGCCAGGCGGCCTATCAGCTACAGCGCCATGAAAGGGAGGGCTGATACGCGCGGCGCCAGCGGCAAGCGAGTATCGCCCGGATGGATGACGTAGCCTTCCGCTGCCCGGGCGCCAACGTCCCGCCGGAAGGCCAGGATGCCATCCGCCATCGAGGGCCGGGGCGTGGCCGACAGCTTCACCTCAAGCGGGATAAGCCGCCCATTCGATTCCACGATGAAATCGACCTCCGATCCGGTCGAGGTCTTCCAGAACCAGACACGCGGTTCCTCGCCGCGGTTCCAGCTTGTCTTGACGATTTCCAGCAGCACAGCCGTTTCAAAAATAGGTCCCGCCAGCGGGCCTGCGGCTGCGTGCCGCGGATCTCTCAAGCCGGTCAGATAGCAGACCAGCCCCGTATCGGTGAGAAAGATTTTCGGCGTTTTCACCAGGCGCTTGCCGATGTTGGCGAAATAAGGCCGGATGAGCATGACCTGGAAAGTCGCCTCCAGTACCGAGAGCCAGGTTTTGACCGTGTTTACCGCCGCTCCCAGGTCTCGCGCCACTTCGGTGAGGTTCAGTAACTGGCCGTTCCGGGCTGCCAGGGCGCGCAAAAAAGCCTGAAACGACGTCAGGTCGCCCACCTGGCGCAGCGAGCGCACATCCCGCTCCAGGTAGGTCTGGACATAGCTCCCGTACCAGAGCCATGCATCACGGTCTGGCTCCGCGATCAGTTCCGGGTAGCCGCCCCTCACCAGCGAGTTCCATAGGTCGGGCAGCGCGCCCTTTGCTGCGGGCGTGGAAGACGTCTCCCAGGGGAACGCCGCGCAGGTTCGCCCGTGTGTTTCCCGTTGCGAGAGAGGCAGCAGCCGCAGAATAGCGGCCCGCCCGGCCAGCGACTCGGTCACCCGCTCGAGCAGCAGCAGGTTCTGAGAACCGGTCAGCAGGTATTGCCCGTGGGCCGCGCGATTGGTGTCGATCACCTCTTTCAGGTAAGGAAGAAGTTCCGGCGCGTATTGGACCTCGTCGAAAATGACCGGCGGAGCATGCAGGTGAAGGAAACCACGGGGATCGGCCGAGGCCGAGGCGCGCACGTCGGGCGGCTCGAGAGATACATACCGATGCGAGGCGGCGAAGGTGTGCTTGAGAACCGTTGTCTTGCCTGCCTGGCGGGGTCCGGTGAGAACCAAAGCAGGGAATTCCCGGGCCGCTTTCTTCAAGGTCGGCTCAATGGCGCGAGGGATGTAACGAGGGGGCATGTCTTGCAATTATGCATTTAAAATGCAAAATTGCAAGCCAGCCGCTGCGGCCCCAACTCTTTTTGGCGCAGACAAGGTTGCAGCCGAGCCGTCCCGCCATGCGGGATAAGGGAGCGGATCGC
>JAPKYU010000063.1:13304-14507 GCA_026394175.1 Acidobacteriota bacterium
AGCCGTCCCGCCATGCGGGATAAGGGAGCGGACTGGCCATCGCATCGGCAATGGTGTTCAGTGTGGTCCGCTCCCTTATCCCGCATGGCGGGACGGCTCGGTTGCGGCGGGCAGCGCGTCCATGCCGTAGCGGCGCGCTTCGCTTTCCATCAGCCGCGTCAGCTCCGCCTTCGCCGGCTCGGGCAGACGTGACGGCGCGTATTTCTCGATCAGCCGCGCCACCTCGCGGGCCGCGCGCTCCCGCAAGGTCTTTTGCCCCTGCCTGGTCCAGCGCGCCCGGTCGGCGCGGTCGATCACGGGGCCGGGGAAAGTGATTTCCTGGCGCAGGTAGCGGCGGGTGTGGTCGGCAATCAGCAACTGTTTCTCGCGCAGCAGTTCCTGAAAGATGGGGACGGCCGGGAAATCCTCGCGCGGCTCGATGCCTTTCAGCAGCCGGTACGTCATCCCGCAGATTTCGTTGTCCACCACCAGCTTCTCCAGGCTCTGGCAGCTTTCGAAATCCAGCATGCCCGGGCCCGAGATGCTGTTGATTCCCGAAAGGGCCGCCAGCACCGCGCCGATGCCGGTTTCCAAACCGGCCTGCGCGTCCAGTTGCTTGGCATCGCTGAGCGCGATGTAGCCCTGCGTGGGCATGCCCAGGTACTTCCCGATTTCGCTGTTGGCGCAATCCAGCATCATGGTTTCGATGGCGCCCATGGGCGTCGTTTCGTACCGCACGTCGAAAATGGCCGGCGAGCCACCATACAAGATCGGGTGGCCGGGATTGGCAAGCTGGCTGATGACCAGGCCGCTCAGGGTTTCCGCCGTCTGCTGAACCAGGCTGCCCACCAGCGTCACCGGGGCCATGAACCCGGCCAGCGGCATGGACACGAATTCCACCGGGATCGACCAGCGCGCGCAATCCACCAGGTTCTGGCTGGTTACATCGCTCCACTTGATGGGCGCCGTGGGGCAGCAGGAGAAAACGGTGAGCGGCTTCTACCGCAGCGCCTGCTCGCTGCCGCGCACCGCCAACTGCAGGTCTTTCATGATCTCGAACGATTCGATGGTAAAGGCGCCGGTCACCACGGGCTTCTCGCCATAGAGCAAACTGAGGTACAGCCGGTAGCTGTCAGAGATCTTTTCGTGGACGTCCGCGGGGATGAACGCCGTGCTCTGTGAAGCGATGTGGCTGAGGCCGCTGGTCACCTTGACGAAGTCGAT
>JAPKYU010000499.1 GCA_026394175.1 Acidobacteriota bacterium
GCGATGGCCTGCGCGAGCGCGGCATCCTGGCCCGCGACCGCAGCTATGAATTGCCCGGATGCGTGCGGTTCACATTGGGAACGCCGGTGCAGACCCGCCGCTTGATTCGGGCATTGCGTGAAGTGCTAGGGTGAGAAGCTATCAGCTATCAGCTAAGTCTTATGAAAACACGGTCAGCCACAGTCGAGCGGATAACGACGGAAACGCGGATTCGGGCCCGCCTGGTAATCGACGGGCGGGGGCGGTCGCGGGTGCGGACCGGCATCCGCTTCCTCGACCACATGCTGGAACTGTTCGCCCGCCACGGCGGTTTCGATCTGGCACTGCAAGCGGCCGGCGACCTGGACGTGGACCAGCATCACACCGTGGAAGACGCCGGCATTGTGCTGGGGCAGTGTTTCGATCGCGCGCTGGCCGGCCGCCGGGGCATCAACCGCGCCGGCTATTTCCTGATGCCCATGGACGAAACGCTGGCCGTGGCCGCGGTGGACTTTGGCGGACGGCCGTTCCTGGTTTACAGCGCGCCGCTGCGCCCGCGGCTGGTGGGCGACCTGCAGGCGGAATTGCTCGAGGATTTTTTCGGCGGCTTCAGCAGCCAGGCCCGGGCCAATGTCCATCTGAAGGTGCTCTATGGCCGTTCGTCGCACCACAAGATTGAGGCCCTGTTCAAGGCCTTCGCGCGCGCCGTCCGCGTGGCTTGCTCCCGCGACCGCCGCCTGCTGAAGGAACTGCCGAGCACGAAAGGACTGCTGTGAAAGAAGCTTTCAGCTATCAGCTTTGGCCTACGTCAGATTTCGTGACGGACAACTGAGAACTGAAAACTGGTAGCTGAAAGCTGATAGCTGATAGCTGATAGCTAATAGCTGATAGCTGACAGCTTTATGATCGCCGTTATTGATTACGGGGCCGGCAACCTGCATTCGGTCTGCAACGGGCTGCGCGCGATGAGCGCCGAATTCCTGGTGGCGCGCGAGCCGGCGGAACTCGATCGGGGCACACGCATTCTTCTTCCCGGCGTGGGGCACTTCGGGCAAATGATGCAGGCGCTCGGGCGGCAGGGCCTGGCAGCGCCGCTGCGCGGCCGCCTGGCCTCCGGCACGCCCTATTTCGGCATCTGTCTCGGCATGCACGCGCTGTTCGAAGTCAGCGAGGAAGCGCCCGAGACGCCGGGCCTGGGCCTGTTGCCCGGCGCCGTCCGGCGTTTCCCAGCGGGCCTGCGCGTTCCCCACATGGGCTGGACCGCCCTGGAACTGGCAGGGACAGGCGCTCTTGCCCGTCCAGGTATGTACTACTTCGCGCATTCCTACTATGTGCCCGATGGCGCTGAAGGGGTCTCGGCCTATGCCCGCCACGGCCTGCGGTTCGCGGCGGTCATCGAGCGCGGCAACCTTGCCGGCTGCCAGTTTCACCCCGAGAAGTCCGGCTCTCACGGGCTCGCTTTGCTCCAGCGTTGGGCAGGGCAAGAGACCTTGGACCTGGGACCTGGGACCTTGGACCCGGAGGACGTTTAATGCCCGCCAAGCGCATCATTGCCTGCCTGGATGTGAAGGACGGCCGGGTGGTCAAGGGCATCCAGTTCGTCCGGCTTCGCGATGCCGGGGACCCGGCCGAGTTGGCCGCCGCTTACAGCGAGGCCGGGATCGATGAAGTCGTGTTCCTGGACATCACCGCCTCGGCGGAAAAGCGCGGTCTGATCGTTGAAACCGTGGAGCGGACGGCGCAAAAAGTTTTTATCCCGCTGGCGGTGGGCGGCGGCGTGCGCTCGGTCGAGGACGCCCGGCGGCTCCTGCGCGCCGGCGCCGACAAAGTCAGCGTCAACACCGCCGCCGTCGAGCGCCCGGCGCTGCTCACCGAGCTTTCCAGGGAGTTCGGGTCGCAGGCGGTGGTGCTGGCCGTCGATGGCCGCCGGACGCCCGGTCGCACAACTCACTGGACCGTGTTCACCTACGGCGGGCGCACGCCCACCGAACTGGAGGCGGTGGGGTGGGCGGCCGAGGGCGAGCGGCTCGGCGCCGGCGAGATCCTGCTCACCTCGATGGATTGCGATGGCACCAAGGCCGGCTTCGATTGCGAGCTGACCCGCGCCGTTTCCCGCGCCGTCGGCATCCCGGTGATCGCCTCCGGCGGCGGCGGCCTGTCCGAGCATTTTTACGACGTGCTGACCGCCGGAGAAGCCGACGCCGCCCTGGCCGCCAGCATCTTCCATTACGGCGAAATTCCGGTGCTGGAGCTGAAGAAGTATTTGCGGGAGCGTGGAGTGGAGGTTAGGTTGTGAGGGAATTAGCCACGGAGACGCGGAGGCACGGAGAAACAACTCTGTGGCTGTGCTTCGGACAACTCGTCACTTGTCACTTGTCACTTCGTTATGATTATTCCCTGCATTGATCTGATGGGCGGCAAGGCGGTGCAGCTTGTGCGCGGCCGGGACAAGGCGCTGGAGCGCGACGACCTGCCCGCCCTGCTGCGGGACTTTGCCGCCTTCCCCGAAATCCAGGTGATCGACCTGGACGCCGCCATGGGCAGCGGCAACAACGATGCCATGGTGCGCCGGCTGTGCGGGCAGGCCGCTTGCCGCGCCGGCGGCGGCATTCGGACCGCAGCGCGCGCTGTGGAAATCATGCAGGCGGGCGCGCGCAAAGTAATTGTGGGCACCTCCGCCTTCCAGCCTTCCGGCCTGAACCTGCCGTTCCTCGAAGAGCTGCGCGAAGCGGTGGGCGCCGCCCGCGTCATCGTGGCGCTCGACTCGCGCGAGGGGCACATCGTGGTGAAAGGGTGGCGCGAGCAAACCGCGCTGTCGGCCGAAGACGTCGCGAAGCAACTGGAGCCATATTGCGGCGAGCTGCTGTGCACCTTCGTGGACAACGAGGGCACGATGACCGGCACCGATCTGGACTGGTTCGGCCGGCTGCGCCGCGCCACCGCGCTGCCCATCACCGCCGCTGGCGGCATCCACACCATGGACGAGATCCGCGCGCTGGATGAGATCGGCGTTCACGCCGCGCTGGGCATGGCCTTGTACACCGGCCGGCTTTCGCTGGAGGAATTGCGCGCCTTCCGCCCCCGCACGCCACTTTAGGAGAGACGCTGGAAATTATGAAGACCGATGCGTTCAATCAAAAGAAATATGGAAGGCTGCTGTTGCGCGTGCTGCCCAGGCCCATCTCCACCGAGCAGGAATACGACGAATTCGTGGCCCTGACCGGGCAACTGATGGAGAAAGGCGAAGACTCGCTTTCGCCGGAGGAAGGCGCGCTCTTGGAACTGCTTGCAATTCTGGTCCAGGATTACGATGGACGTCACTACCCGCTCGGCGAGGGATCTCCCCGGGATATGCTCTTGTTCCTGATGGAACAGCACAACCTGAGGCAGAAGGATCTGGTCCCCGTCCTTGGTTCGAGCAGTGTAGTGTCGGCGGTTGTCAATGGAAAGCGCGGAATCAGCAAGCGCCAGGCCAAGAAGCTAAGCGAGCTGTTCCATTGCTCGGCGGATCTGTTTATTTGACTGGGTAATCGGGTCACGCGTCGGCGGCGGCCTCTTCCTGGACCGCGCCGGAGCGGCGCACCACCTCCAGGAAGGCGCGGGCGGCGTGGGAAAGCTCGCGGCGCAGAGGATGCACCAGCCGGATTTTGCGCTCCACGCGCAGCTCCTTGACCGGCACTTCCACCAGCGTCCCGGCCTCCAGTTCCTGCTCCACCACCATGCGCGGGAAAAACGCCACCCCCATGCGCAACTGCACCGCCTTCTTGATGGCCTCCAGCGACGGCATCTCCAGGTCCATGATCAGCGGCACCTTGTGCTTCTGAAACGCCATCAACACCGTCTGCCGGTAGGGCGAGAGCACGTTGTGGGCGATAAAGGATTCCGAGCCCAGGTCCCGGATCGAGACCTGCTTGCGCGACGCCAGCCGGTGGCTGGGGTACACCGTGAACGCCAGGTGGTCGGTATAGATCACCATGGACTCCAGGTTGCGGTCGCCCGGCTCGTAGGAGATCACGCCCAGTTCCACGGCGTTATCCAGCACGTCGTGCGGAATCTGGCTGGACAGGCTGCGGCGCACCTCCAGCTTCACGCCCGGATAGAGCGCGCGGAACTTGTGGATGTGCTTGAGCAGGTAGATGGCGCCGCTCTCGTTGGCCCCGATGGTCAGCCGGCCCGTGTGGCTGTCGCGCAGCTCGGTGAGCGCGTTCCGCAGGTCCCGGCGCAGGTTCTCGAACTTGCGCGCATGTTCCAGCACGATCTTGCCGGCGTCGGTGAGCGTGCCGTCTTTTAGCGAGCGGTCCACCAGCCTCTCGCCCAGTTCCCTCTCCAGTTTCTGGACAGCCAGGCTGACGGCCGGCTGGGTGCGCAGCAGGCGCTGGGCGGCGCGCGAAAAGCTCTTTTCGGTGGCTACCGCCAGGAAAATATCGAGCTGGCCCAAGTCCATGGCCGCTCATTATAACAAAATCTTATCTTCTTACAAGAATTATAAATTTGCGTTATTTGGCCCAGGCAGGCAGACTTTTAGGATTCAGGCGCCAAGTGAGGCACTTGCAGAATTCAGCCAATGAGACGCCGCAACAGAGCCGCGAGCGTCAGCGAGCGGGTGCTGGCGCAGCGCTGCGTTGGCCTTGCGGGGCACCCGCTCGCTGACGCTCGCGGCTCTGTTGTCTTAAATGGAGTTTTGCAGGTGGTTCACCTGAGACCTGGGTGGAAGAGGAGGCCTCGAGTATGGATCCGAACCGCGTCTGCGTTTTCGACACCACGCTGAGAGACGGCGAGCAGTCGCCGGGCTGCAGCATGAACACGCCGGAGAAGCTGCGGCTGGCCCGGCAACTGGTGGAGTTGGGCGTGGACGTGCTGGAGGCGGGCTTCCCGATCGCCTCCGATGACGACCATGACGCGGTGCGCGCCGTGGCGCGGGAGTTCGGCTGGGTCAGCATCGCGGCGCTGGCCCGCTGCAACCGCCTGGACATCGAACGGGCGGCCAGCGCGCTGGAGCCGGCCAAGCGCCCCCGCATCCACATTTTCATTGCCACCTCCGACATCCACCTGAAGTACAAGCTGCGGCGCAGCCGCGAGGAGGCGCTGGAGGAAACGATCCGCTGCGTGGAGCAGGCCCGGCGGTACGTGGATGACGTGGAGTTCTCGGCCGAGGACGCCACCCGCAGCGACATGGATTACCTCTACCAGGTGCTGGAGGCGGCCGTGGCCGGCGGCTGCTCGACCATCAACGTTCCCGACACGGTGGGCTACAGCTATCCCGATGAATACGGCCGGTTCGTCGCCGCCGTCTGCGAGCGGTTGCGCGGGCGCGCCATTGTCAGCGTGCACTGCCACAACGACCTGGGCCTGGCCGTCTCCAACACTCTGGCGGCCATCGAGGCCGGGGCGCGCCAGGTGGAACTCACCATCAACGGGATCGGGGAGCGCGCCGGCAACGCCGCCCTGGAAGAAGTGGTTATGGCGCTGAAGGTGCGGCAGGACCGGCTGCCTTACACCACCGGCATCCGCACCGAGCTGCTGTACCCCACGTCGCAGCTTCTGACCCGCACCATCGGGGTGGGCGTGCAACCCAACAAGGCCATCGTCGGCAAGAACGCCTTCGCCCACGAGGCCGGCATCCACCAGGACGGCATGCTGAAGAACCGCCTCTGCTACGAGATCATGACGCCGCAGACGGTAGGCATTCCCGAAACCCTGATGGTGCTGGGCAAACACTCCGGCCGGCACGCGCTCAGGGCCCGCTACGAGCAGCTCGGCTACCAGGTGGAGAAGCAGGAGCTGGACGAGATTTATCACCGTTTCACGCAGCTCGCCGACAAGAAGAAGAACATCCTGGACGACGACCTGATGGAGCTTCTGGAGCACGGGGCGGACGAGTCGGTGGCCGCCTTCCAGCTCGAGGCCATCGAGGTAGCGGTGGACGGCGCCAGCCGGGCGGCCGTCCGGCTGCTGCGCCAGGGCAAGCCGGCCGCGGGCCAGGCGGAAGCCGAGGATCCCATCACCGCCTGCTGCGCCGCCGTGGGTGTGGCCACCGGGCATCCGATTGCGGTTCAAAGCTACGCCGTGCATCTGGACGAAAGCACGCGGCTGAACTCGGCCGACATCACCGTTTGCTTCGGCAACCAGGTCTATGCGGGGCAGGCCGAGGGGCCCGACGCCATCAACGCGGCCACCAACGCCTGCCTGAAAGCTGTGAACAAATACGTGCGCAACCGGTGGGGCCCGGCGCGCCGGCCGGCAGGCTCCCAAGGCGCCCAAGCCCGTTCGGCCACCGGGGATTAGGCCGGCTGACGACTGACGGCTGACGGCCACTGATAAGACACGGGGAGAAATTATGGCGACACCGAAGGTGCAACTGATCAAGGATCTCGGTTGCGGTTCTGGAGCTTTTGTTACTTCCGACGACCCGTCGAGCCGGAAGCGGCCGGCGACCGCGAACGGCGTTGCCGACGAGCGCCCACAGCCCTCCGGAGAAACGGCGGCGGAACAGCCCGACGACAATTAGCGGCGGCCCCGCTCGGCGGGGTGGCCGCTACACGGCCGCGGTTCAACTCAATCATGCGATTAAACATAGCGGTACTGCCGGGCGATGGAATCGGTGTCGAAGTCACCGGGGAGGCGTTGGCGGTGGTGCAGCGGGTGGCCGAACTCTTCGGCCACCAGGTCGAGGCCGGGGAATACCTGATCGGGGGAGCGGCCATCCGGGCCACGGGCGAGTCGCTGCCGGCTGAGACGCTGGCCGCGGCGCGCCGCGCCGGGGCCATCCTGTTCGGCGCCATCGGCGCGCCCGAGTATGACACCTGGCCGCCCGACAAACGGCCCGAGCGCGGCCTGCTGCGGCTGCGCAAGGAACTGGACCTGTTCGCCAACCTCCGTCCGGCGCGCATCTTTCCGGGTCTGGAAGCGGCGTCGCCGCTGCGCGCCGACATCGTGACCGGCACCGACCTGCTGGTGGTGCGCGAGCTATCCAGCGGGCTTTACTATGGCACGCCGCGCGGCATTGAAGGCGATTGCGCGGTGAACACCCTGCGCTACACGCGGGCGGAAATCACGCGGGTGGCGCGGGTGGCGTTCGAGCTGGCGCGCGGGCGCCGCCGCAAGCTCACCTCCGTGGACAAGGCCAACGTGCTGGAAACCTCGCAGTTCTGGCGGGCGGTGGTCACCGAGATCGGCAAAGACTACCCCGACGTGCAACTCGAGCACGCCCTGGTGGACAGTTGCGCCATGCGCCTGATCACCAGCCCGCGGACCTTCGACGTGCTCCTCACCGAGAACATGTTCGGCGACATCCTGACCGACGAAGCGGCAGTGCTGGCCGGTTCCATCGGCATGCTGGCCTCGGCGTCGCTGGGCAACGGTCCCGGCCTGTACGAGCCGGTGCACGGCAGCGCCCCGGACATCGCCGGGCAGGACAAGGCCAACCCGCT